>JAEZEU010000461.1 GCA_023432885.1 Pseudomonadota bacterium
GTGGAGGATTTGCGTGCCGACCAGAAGTGGCACGAATACCGCGCCCATTGCGACCGGCTGTTCTTTGCCTTTACGGCCGATCTGCCTTGCGAGATCTTCCCGGCCGATACCGGCCTGATCGTGGCCGATGCCTACGGCGCCCACATGCATTGCGAGGCGCCCGAGCATCGCTTGGCGGCAGCGACGCGCAAATCGATGACCGTGCGCTTCGCGATGGCCGCAGCCCAACGGATCAACCGCTTGGTCGATCCGCAGGGGCACGAGGAGATTTAGCCGCCTGCAGATCGATCAGGGCCGTTGGCTCGTCCTTGTTCTTGGAGATGTCGATGCCATCCGATTCCCGCTCGCCGCGGCTTGCTGTCCTCATCGATGCCGACAACACGTCCGCGAAGATCGTCGATGGGTTGTTCGAGGAGATCGCCAAGCTCGGCGAGGCGAGCGTCCGCCGGATCTACGGTGACTTCTCCAATCCGCGGTCGAAGAGCTGGACGGACGTCCTGGCGAAGCATGCGATCATCCCGCAGCAACAATTCGCCTACACGACCGGCAAGAATGCCTCCGACATCACGCTGGTCATCGACGCGATGGACCTTCTGCATAGTGGCCGGTTCGACGGATTCTGCCTCGTCTCTTCCGACAGCGACTTTACCCGGCTTGCCGCCCGGATCCGCGAGCAGGGCGTCGACGTCTTTGGCTTTGGCGAGCACAAGACCCCGGAAAGCTTCCGCCAGGCGTGCCGAAGGTTCGTCTACACCGAAAACCTGCAGGCGAACGGCTCCAACAGCAAGGACGCCTCGGCGCCAAAGCCGCTGCAGCCTGCCAGTGCGGCAACGCCCATCATCAGGCGGGTGATCACGCAGATGGAGAGCGAAGACGGCTGGGTCACCTTGGGCGAGGTCGGCAAGCAGCTTGCGAATCTCGCCTCGGACTTCGATCCGAGGACCTACGGATTTCGCAAGCTCAGCGACCTCGTCCGAAAGACAGGCGCATTCGACATCGCGGAACAGAAAGGCGGGGCTGTCCGAATTCGCAGGAAGAGCGTCGAAAAGACCCCTGCAAGACCGAAGGCGGTCCCGAAGGCAGCAAGTTGACTTCATCCTGAGCAGCGGGACGCGCGTCGCGAAGATGCAGGCCCGCCTCTCGCCTCCATTCGCGGCTTGCGAATGGATCGGCAGCCTTCTTTCTCCGCTGCCTCGGCCTATATCAGCTCGAGCTTCAACTTTCCGACGAGCGCAAATTGCCCGAACAGTTTTCCCTGTTTGCCGAAAATGCTCCGGCGCCGGAAGGGCTGCGCTATGCCGCCGATTTCATTTCGCCTGGGATAGAGCGGGAACTGATCGCTCACATCGCAGCGCTGCCCTTGCAGCCGTTTCAGTTCGGCCCGTATGAGGGAAATCGCCGGGTCCTCTCGTTCGGCTACCGCTATGACTACAAGCTGCGTCGATTGCAGGAGGCCGAACCTTTGCCTGACTGGCTCGATCCCTTGATTGCGGATGTCGAGAGTTTTGGCGGTCCTCACACCGAGATCGCGCAGGTTCTGTGCACGGAATACGGCACCGGCGTCGGCATCGGCTGGCATCGCGACAAGCCGCAGTTTGATCGGATTTTTGGCTTGTCACTGGGATCGCCATGCAGGTTCCGCTTTCGCCGGGCGATGGGGACGAAGTGGGAGCGCTTCACCGTGAATGCGGAGCCGCGATCAATCTACATGATGAGCGGGCCCTCGAGGTCGGAATGGGAGCACAGCATCCCCGCGGTCGAAGCGCCGCGCTATTCCATCACCTTTCGCACCATGCGAAAGCAAGTCCGATGACACGACGCACCGGCAGCGCGGACCTCCCTCTGCATGGCGGCCGCGTGCCCCATTGGCTAGGCGAGCGCATGGCGACGCTCGGCGCGATCATGACTGAGGCCATCGTCCATCACTATGGCCGCGATGAATTTCTGCAGCGGCTGTCGCATCCCTTCTGGTTCCAGTCGTTCGGGGCCGTGATGGGCATGGACTGGCACTCGTCGGGGATCACCACGAGCGTGATCGGCGCGTTGAAGCGCGGGCTGAAGCCGCTGGAACATGAGCTCGGCATTCACGTCTGCGGCGGCCGCGGCAGGCATTCCCGCCGCACGCCGGAAGAATTGACCGCTCTCGGCGATCGCATCGGGCTGGATGCGCAGCGCCTGGTTCGCGCCAGCCGGCTGGTAGCGAAGGTCGACAGCGCCGCGGTGCAGGACGGCTTTGAGCTCTATCTGCACGGCTTCTTCGTCACTGACGACGGCAAATGGACCGTGGTGCAGCAAGGCATGAGCGACGCCCGCCGGCAGGCGCGGCGTTATCACTGGCACTCCGGAAAGCTCGAAAGCTTCGTCGATGAGCCGCATTCCGCGATCGACGGACCGGCGCAGGGCCAGATCATCAATCTCACCGACCGCCGCGCAGCGCCGTCACGCACGGCTCAACTGGACCTGCTGGAGGCACTCGGGCCTGACGGCATCGCGCAGCAATACGCCGTCCTGCAGGATCGCAGCGCCGGCCAGCCAATGCTGCCGCACCTGGTCATGCCCGCACATCACGATGTCCGGGCCAGCGACGTGTTTGTCCGCCGCCTGCTTGGCACGCTCGCCGCGGCTGCCGAGCAGGGACCAAAGGACTTTCCGGACCTGCTGCTGAGCCCCGGTGTCGGCGCCCGCACCGTGCGTTCGCTGGCGATGGTGGCCGAAGTCCTTCACGGTGCGCCCTATCGTTTCCAGGACCCGGCACGGTTCTCCCTGGCGCATGGCGGCAAGGATCGCCATCCCTATCCGGTGCCGCTGAAGGTCTATGATGAAACCATTCGCGTGCTCAAATCCGCGGTAGAGCAGGCAAAACTCGGACGCGAGGAGCGAATGGGCGCGCTGAAGCGGCTCGATGATCAGGCAAGGCAATTGGAGCCGACCGCGACCGGCCCCTCTTTCGGTGCGTTCGTCGCCGGAGAGCGAAGCCAGTCAGCCGCGCTCGGCGGCCGCTCGGTGTTCGGTTGGGAATCAGAGCTTCCGGCCGGCAACACCGGCTCGGGGGAATCGTGAGGTGTCTGGTTGTGCGAATTACCGCGGTGCGCGCTTCGCCAGGATCCGCTGCAGGGTGCGGCGATGCATGTTGAGCCGGCGCGCCGTCTCCGAGACGTTACGGTTGCACATCTCGTAGATGCGCTGGATGTGCTCCCAGCGCACACGGTCCGCCGACATCGGATTGGCCGGCAACTCCGATTTCTCGGTGCCGGTGGCTAGCAGGGCTGCGACGACGTCGTCGGCGTCCGCCGGTTTGGAGAGATAGTCGACCGCGCCCATTTTCACGGCGGTGACCGCGGTGGCTATGTTGCCATAGCCGGTCAGCACGATGGCGCGTGCATCGGGGCGCTTGCGTTTCAGTGCGGACACGACATCGAGGCCGTTGCCGTCGGCGAGCCGCAAGTCGACCACCGCGAATGCCGGTGCCGCGCGGCCGATCTGCGCCAGCCCGTCCGATACCGTGTCGCACGAGGTGACTGCGAAGCCGCGCGTCTCCATGGCGCGCGACAGCCGTTCCAGGAACGGCTTGTCGTCTTCCACGATCAGGAGCGAGCGGTCGGCATGATCGGCAAGTTCGGGTGCAACAGCGGTCAAGTCAGCGTCCTTATTGGTGACTGGTCCCCAAACATATGGCCCTTCAATTCGCGGCTGCCAAGGCCGTATCACGCGGGGGCCGGCGCGACGAAATACCGCTGTAGAGGGGTTAACCCTTTGAGTCTTCGACAGGTTCCTCAGCTTCGAATCGGCTGCGCGGCCACGCGATCTGCACCACGGCGCCGTGATCGGGAAAGGTACGGTTGGAAAACGAGACCTTTGCGCCGGTTCGCTCCAGAAGGGTGCGGGCGATGAAAACGCCAAGCCCGAGGCCCCTGCGATGGCTCTCATCGGCGCTCGGCCGGCGCGACACATATGGCTCGCCGATGCGCTTGAGCATGTCGGGCGCAATGCCCGGGCCGTCGTCCGAGATCACGATCTCGACCTTCTCGCTGTTCCACCACGCATTCACCTCCACGACACTGCGGGCGAAGTCGACGGCGTTTTCCAAAATGTTGCCGATGCCGTACAGGATCGCGGGATTGCGGGCACCCACCGGCTCGTGGGTGGGAGAGACAGCGATCCGCACCTTGATGTCGACGCCGAAATCACGGTGCGGCGCCACTACCTCCTCGATCAGCAGCGACAGCTCCATGCGATCGAACGGCGCGCCGGAGGACGAAAGCTGCGCGATCTTGGCGAGAATGTCGCGGCAACGCGTCGCCTGCTCGCGCAGTGTCCTGAGGTCGGCGGAGAGCGGCCCCTCGGGCACGGCCTTCTCCAGTTCGCGCGAGATCAGAAAGATGGTCGATAGCGGCGTGCCGAGCTCGTGGGCGGCGGCGGCGGCCAGGCCATCGAGCTGGGTCAGATGCTGCTCGCGCGCCAGCACCAGCTCGGTGGCGGCAAGCGCATCGGAAAGCTGGCGCGCTTCCTCGGTGACCTGGAAGGCATAAAGGCTGGTGACGCCGATGGCGAGCGTGATGGAGAGCCAGACGCCGAACAGATAGATCGGCGGCAGTACCAGTGGGTCGTCGGGATCCCAGGGCAGCGGGTAATGGTAGAATACGAGGTTCGATGCGCAGGCCACTGCGACAAGGCCGAGCGCAATCGTCATGCGGACCGGCAGCGCGGTGGCGGAGATCAGCACCGGCGCGAGGAACAGGAACGAGAATGGATTTTGCAATCCGCCGGTGAGGAACAGCAGGACCGCTAGCTCGACGATGTTGAGCGCGAGCAGCGCGGCGGCATAGACCGGTTCCAGCCGCTGCATCGGGTTGAAGATGGTCTGCACTGCTATGTTGATCAGCGCCGACAGGCCGATGACGACGAGGCAGGGGATGACTTCGAAATCGAAATTCAGTCCCTGCGAAACGATGAAGACAGCGGCGAGTTGGCCGAGCACGGCGAGCCAGCGCAGCCGCAGGATGGTGTCGAGACGGACATAGCGGCTCGGATGGCGGAATTCGGAAGGCGCTACGTCGGTCATGTCAGGAGTTTACCCGTCTGTTCGCACGATCACAAATCGGCCAATCGGACGCAAAGCCTTGCGCTTGCGCGCTCGATAGCCCAATGAACGGCCCATGACGCTCCTTGCCGATGCGCCCGCCAAGTCGCCCGCGCCCGACCCGAAATCGGCGGCGATCGATGTCGAGCGTCTCGTGAAGGTCTACAAGGCAACGCGCGCGGTCGACGACGTCACCTTCCGCATCGCGCGGGGCAGCATCACGGGGTTACTCGGCGGCAACGGCGCGGGCAAGACCACGACCATCGCCATGATCATGGGGCTGGTGCTGCCGACTTCCGGCCGCATTCACGTGCTCGGCCATCCGATCCCCGACGAGAGCGATGCCGTGCGTGGCCGGATGAATTTCGAGAGTCCCTATGTCGACATGCCGATGCGGCTCACCGTGCGGCAGAACCTCACCATTTTCGGACGTCTCTATGCCGTGCCGGACTTGCGCGCGCGTATCGCGCAGCTGGCCGACGATCTCGACCTCAACGATTTCCTTGACCGCGCCAACGGCAAGCTCTCGGCGGGGCAGAAGACGCGCGTCGCGCTGGCGAAGGCGCTGATCAACGAGCCGGACCTGCTCCTGCTCGACGAGCCGACCGCTTCCCTCGATCCGGACACGGCCGACTGGGTCCGCCGGCATCTGCAGAACTACCGCAAGAGCCACAACGCCACGATCCTCCTGGCCTCGCACAACATGCTCGAGGTCGAGCGGCTCTGCGACCGCGTCATCATCATGAAGCGCGGCCGCATCGAGGATGACGACACGCCCGAAAGGATCATGGCGCGCTATGGCCGCGGCACGCTGGAGGAAGTCTTCCTCGACGTCGCCCGCGGCCGTGGCCGGGAGGCCGTGCGATGAGCGAACTCGCGGCGCGAGAGGAGCGGGGCATTGCGCTGCATCGCGTGGGCGCAATGGTGCTGCGCTACTGGTATCTCCTGCTGTCGTCCTGGCCGCGGCTCCTGGAGCTGATCTACTGGCCGGCCCTGCAGATCATCACCTGGGGCTTCCTGCAAAGCTACATCGCGCAGAACGACGGCTTTTTCGCGCGCGCCGGCGGCACGCTGATCGGCGCCGTGATCCTGTGGGACATCCTGTTCCGCGGCCAGCTCGGCTTCTCGATCTCGTTCCTCGAGGAAATGTGGGCGCGCAACCTCGGCAACCTCATGATGAGCCCGCTGAAGCCGATCGAGTTGCTGATCGCGCTGATAGTGATGAGCCTCATTCGCCTCGCCATCGGCGTAATCCCGATGACGCTGCTTGCCTACTTCTTCTTCGGCTTCAATTTCTATTCGATCGGCCTGCCGCTGATTGCGTTCTTCTGCAACCTGATCTTTTTCAGCTGGTCGATCGGGATCTTCGTGTCGGGTCTCGTGCTGCGCAATGGGCTTGGGGCCGAGAGCATCGTCTGGACGCTGATGTTCGGCGTGATGCCGCTCGCCTGCGTCTATTATCCCGTCAGCGTGCTGCCGTACTGGCTGCAATATGTCGCCTGGGCGTTGCCGCCGACCTACGTGTTCGAGGGGATGCGGGCGCTCCTGATCGAGCAAAAGTTCCGCGCGGATCTGATGCTTGAGGCGCTCGCCCTCAACGCGGTGCTGCTCGTTGCCTCATTTCTGATCTTTCTCGCCCTATTGCGCAGCGCGAAACGAAACGGATCGCTGCTCGGGGGTGGCGAATAAGTCACATTTCTCCAAGAAAGTTCAGGGGTTATGGCATTTCTGCCCCCGAACATTAACTAATCGGTACATTGACGCTTTGTTTGCCAGCCTGCATTATGCTGCATTGCAAAACGGGATCGAGGTTCGAGAAACACATGCCGATTGGTGAATTTGGCGGTGCACCGCCCCTGGCAGCCGAAGGCAGTCCGGTACTAACCACGCCGATGTACTGGATGTACGAGATGGCGCACGCCTCTCTCAATCCGGCCCGGGCGGTCACCGACGCCACCAAGATCCTGTTTCAGAATCCGCTCAATCCCTGGACCCACACCGAACTCGGCAAGTCCGTCGCCGCTGCCTGCGAATTATTCGAGCGCACTACGCGCCGGTACGGCAAGCCGGAATGGGGTCTCAACGAAACCACCGTCAACGGCGTCCGCGTCCCCGTCGAGGTCCGTTCGGTATGGGAGATGCCGTTTTGCCGTCTGCTGTATTTCGATCGCAAGATAACGCGTCCGCTGCCCACGCCGGCACCGCGCGTGCTGATCGTTGCACCGCTATCCGGCCATTACGCGACGCTCCTGCGCGGCACCGTCGAAGCCTTCCTGCCGACGCACGAGGTCTACATTACCGACTGGTCCGATGCGCGCATGGTGCCGGTTACCATGGGCCGCTTCGATCTCGATGATTACGTCGACTACCTGATCCAGATGCTGCACGAGCTTGGCGGCAACATGCATGTGATCGCGGTGTGCCAGCCGTCGGTGCCGGTAGTGGCCGCGGTCTCCGTCATGGAGGCCAACAACGATCCCTATGTTCCGATCTCGATGACGCTGATGGGCGGCCCGATCGACACCCGCCGCAATCCGACTGCCGTGAATGCGCTGGCCGAAGACCGCGGCATCGAATGGTTCCGCAACAATGTCATCACCAAGGTGCCGTTCCCGCATCCCGGCGTGATGCGCGACGTCTATCCGGGCTTCCTGCAGCTCAACGGCTTCATCAGCATGAATCTCGACCGGCACATGGACGCCCACAAGGCGCTGTTTGCCAATCTGGTGAAGGGCGATGGCGACCTCGTCGACAAGCATCGCGAGTTCTACGACGAATATCTTGCCGTCATGGACCTGCCTGCCGAGTATTACCTGCAGACCGTCGACCTGGTTTTCGTCAAGCACGCGCTGCCCAAGGGCGAGATGACCCATCGCGGCCGTCTCGTCGATCCCTCGAAAATCCGCCGCGTGGCGCTGATGACGGTGGAAGGCGAGAAAGACGACATTTCGGGGCTCGGCCAGACCGAGGCCACGCATGCGCTGTGTCCGCTGATCCCCTCGCATCGCCGTGTGCATTACGTGCAGAAGGGCGTCGGTCACTATGGCGTGTTCAACGGCTCACGCTTCCGTTCGGAGATCGTGCCGCGCATCAACGATTTCATGATCTCGGCGGCGACGAACAAGAAGCCATCGCTCTTCGTGGCGGCCCGGGCCGCCGAATAACGGAAACCCGAACGCGAATCCGCCCTCGGGTTAACCTCCTGAATCCCCACGCGGAATCCAGATTCGCGCTTGCGCGAACGAGTGAGTCAGGAGTCAGTTTTTGAGACCCTCCTTAGGACCGGAATCGACCTAAATTTTTTGGTTCCAGCCACTGCTGCTAGGGGCCGAGGAACGGTCAGCCCCTGTATATTGGGCAAATGATTTGTTTTTGCGCCGAGCGATTTCCCTGGCGTCGGATGTGGCAGATTCCGGGCGAACTGCTCCTCCCCGGACTTCCAGACATGGCCACTCGCGCGCTCCTCTATCGGCGGCCCGCCGAACCTTCGACTCTCGTAGTCGCTCACGGATCACAGTTTTTCTCGATCAAGCTCAGGCGGCATCGGCGCGCGCGCCGCTATACCTTGCGCATTCATCCCACGGACCGCGCAGCGATCCTGACCATGCCGCCGCGCGGCACCATCGCGGAGGCGAGGGATTTCGCGAAGATGCATGGCGGCTGGATCGCCGCGCGCCTCGGCCGCCTGCCGAAGGCGGCGCCCTTCCAGCCCGGCACGGTCATCCCGCTGCGCGGTGTGCCGCACCGGATCGTGCATCGCGCCGGCGAGCGCGGCACGGTGTGGACGGAGACGCGCGACAGCGGCGAGAAGGTTCTCTGCGTCGCCGGCGATATCGAGTTCACTGACCGCCGCGTGCACGATTTCCTCAAGCGCGAGGCGCGCAAGGAACTGCACAAGGCCTCGCTCGCGTATGCCGAGGCGCTGGGTGTGCGGGTCAAGCGGGTGTCGATCCGCGACCAGTCGAGCCGCTGGGGTTCCTGCACTTCGGCGGGCTCGCTGTCCTATTCCTGGCGGCTGATCCTCGCGCCGCCTTTCGTGCTGGACTATCTCGCAGCGCATGAAGTGGCGCATCTCGTCGAGATGAACCATTCACCGCGGTTCTGGCGTGTCGTCGGGCGCGTCTGCGATCACGTCGAGCGCGCAAAGATCTGGCTCGATACCCACGGCAACGATCTGCACCGCTACGGGATCGAGGATTAGAGCAGGGCGCCCATCAAGGGCGTCATCGCCGGCGCGTGGGCGATCCAATATCCCACAGAACGCAGTGATAGGGCCGAGGCGCTGCGGCTACTGACACCCCGCATCGCGGGGTATGACGGCGGGCAAGGTGGCGTCTCAGCGTCCCCCGAACAGCCTGTCGACCAGCCAGCCATCAAGGCCGGCGGCAGCTTCCGGCCGGGCACTTGGGTTCGCCGGCGAAGCGGAGGCGCGGGTCGGCGGCGGCGGGCGATAGCCGCTGTCCGATGCCACTGGCCGCGGCGGCTGCGGGGCTTGGCTGGGCGGTGGCGCGACGCTCGACGGCGATGCCGCGGTCTGGAAGAAATTCGACAGGAAGCCGCCGCCACCGCCGCGCCAATTCGGCAGTGCCGCGACCGGCACGCCCTGGTGGGCGACGCGCATGAATCGGGTCCACACTTCCACGGGCAGGCCGCCGCCGGTCGCCTTCCTGGTCGGCGAGTTGTCGTCATTGCCGAGCCAGACGCCGGTGACGAGGTTGGCGGTGTAGCCGACGAACCAGGCGTCACGGAAATCCTGGCTGGTGCCGGTTTTGCCCGCCGCGGTCCAGCCGGGAATGTCCGCTTTTCGCGCGGTACCGCTGACGATGGTCTCCTGCATCATGGCGTTCATCATCCCGACATGGCGCGGGTCGATCACCTGGTTGGGCGGATCGGCCTGGCGCGCATAGAGCAGCTTGTTGCCCTCCATGGTGCGGATCTTCGTCACCACATGCGGCGATACGCTCTGGCCGCCATTGGCGAATGCTGCATAGGCGCCGACTAGCTCGGTGACCGACACTTCCGAGGTGCCGAGCGCGATGGAAGGGTTCGCGTCGAGTTTGGAGGAAATGCCGAGGCGGTGCGCGGTGCGCACGACGTTCTTCGGCCCGACCTCGATGCCGACCCGCACCGCCACCGTATTGAGCGACATCGCGAGCGCCTGGGTGAGCGTCACCGCGCCGAAATATTCATGGGTGTAGTTCTCCGGCCGCCAGCCCTTCAGATCCAGGGGCGCGTCCTGGCGGATGGTTTCCGGCGTCAGGCCCGCTTCCAGCGCGGTGAGATATACGAACGGCTTGAAGGCCGAGCCGGGCTGGCGCTTGGCGGTCACGGCGCGGTTAAATTGGCTGTCCGCGTAATTGCGCCCGCCGACCATGGCACGGACCGCACCATTGGGCGTCATTGCGACCAACGCACCCTGCGTGACATTGAACTTCACGCTCTTGGCAGCGAGCTCGTCGATAATAGCGGCTTCCGCCACACTCTGCAGTTTCGGATCGATGGTGGTCTGGACGACGATGCTCTGGTCGATCTGCCCCACCAGATCGTCCAGCACTTCGCCGATCCAGTCGGCGACATAATTCACGGTGCCGGCGCCGACCGGTTTCACATTGTATTGCGGCGCGCCGGTGGAGCCCTTGGCCTGGGCGGCGGTGATGAATTCGGCGTCCTGCATCGCCGCCAGCACGATCTTCGCGCGCGCCTCGGCGCCTTCGGGATTGCGGTTCGGCGCAAGACGCGACGGCGACTTGACGAGGCCAGCCAGCATGGCGGCTTCGGCGATGGTGACGTTCTTCGCGCTCTTGCCAAAGTATTTTTGCGCGGCGGCTTCCACGCCGTAGGCGCCGGAGCCGAAATAGACGCGGTTCAGATAGAGTTCGAGGATCTGGTTCTTCGAATGCTTGCGCTCCAGCCAGAAGGCGAGCTCCACCTCCTGCAGCTTGCGCTGCATGGTGCGCTCCTGGGTCAGGAACAGGTTCTTTGCCAATTGCTGGGTCAGCGTCGAGCCGCCCTGCGACACGCCGCGATGCATCAGGTTGGTCGCTGCCGCGCGGGCGATGCCGATGGGATCGACGCCCCAATGCGAATAGAAACGGCGGTCCTCGATGGCGATGAAGGCCTTCGGCAGATAGGGCGGCAGATC
>JAEZEU010000479.1 GCA_023432885.1 Pseudomonadota bacterium
TGCCGGGCGCGCGCAAGCGCACTCCGCCGCGCAAGCCGAAGCCGCCGGGCGGACCCAATGGCGGCGGCGGTTCGAAGGCGCCGCCCTCGCGCGGACCGCTGGTGAAGGCCTGAGCCGCTTCAGGGCAGAGCTCAGGACAAACCTCAGGACAAACAGGAAGGCCGGCTGTCGAGCCGGCCTTTTTCGTTGGAGCAAGCGCCTACGTTCCCGTCCGCGGCGGAGCGGTGGGGCGCGGCTTTCGTGTCGGCGCGGGACGCGGAGGCGGAGCGACCGGCTCAAGGGTGACGGCCACGGGATTAGGCTTGTGATCGGTCGCGGCTCCCGTGACCGCATCGACGCCCATGCCGACGAGACCGCCGATCAGCACGTTGCCGGCAAAGCCGGCCGCGCCGGTCGCTGGAATCTCCTTGGTGAGCTGGACCACCTGTGGCTCGTATCCTTCCTTCTGGAAGGTAACGGAAATGTCGGCATTGCGCTTGACCACGACTGCGCACGGCGTCACGCAGGCCGTTGGCACATCGAGCCCGGAAATGCTCGCCTCGGCGCCCGAAGGTGTGGATACGATGCTGAGGTTCTCGGTTGTTCCGCGTGTGACGGACGCGCAGCCGCCCGCAAGGGCGCAGAGCGCCACAATCCCCACGGTACGCATGATCCGGCTCTCCCCCAAGTTGAACCCAGCTAAGCGCAACCGTAAGGTGAGAACAAGGGGTAGTTGTACCGAAGCCGGGTGGGGACGGAGCTTGCGCGGCGCCATTAACCTTCGCCGATCAGCTCCTTGATGCGGCGCTTGAGCTGACGCTGCTTGATCTGGCTGCGGCGCAGCCGCTCATCGAGATCGTTCGACTGCGGGTCCGCCACCATGGTGCGGAAGGCAAGGCCGACGAGGTTGGCATGACGCCAGATCATCCGGGCGAGGAAGGAACGGCCCCGGCGTGGAATGCTCAGGCTGAGGTTCTCCGGGAGTCTTGCGGTCTCGTCTATCTCCACACAGGCGCCGCGCTCGCTGATGTTGCGCACGACGCAATCCATCGTCGAGCCGCGTTCATTGACCTCGGCGAGGCCCCCGAGAAACACCTTGTCGCGTACGTTTTGACGTCGGTCCTGCATGGTCTGCGTCTCCGGCCAGTGGCGGGACTTTATGCCCGTTGAAAGCCGGAAGGGGAGGACCCGCTTGCAATTTGTCGAGTTAACGTAAACCGGTGCGAGGGCGGAACCGGGGAGCAAGGCGGTTAATTCAGCCGGCAAGTCGCGGCTGAATGTTGCGCCGTCTTGCGCCTGTGGATACGAGCACCCATTCTCGTGGCTTCGGCATCAGAGATGAACGCGCGGTCTTCCCGGAACAGGAGCGCCATGCGAACAGGTCTGTCCCTCGGCGCTGCAATCGCCTTGGCCTCGATGGTGATCTTGCCGCTCTCGGCAGAAGACGCGCCGCCTCCGGCCGAGCCGGGCGTGGAACAGCCAACAGTCCCGCCTGCGAAGCCGGCCGAGCCTGAAGCAGCCCCACCTGCGAAATCGGCTGAGCGTGAATCGGACACGCGTGAGTCGATGTGCCTGATCATCGAATCCGCGGCGCGGGAATCCAACCTGCCGCTGGAGTTTTTCGCGCGCGTGATCTGGCAGGAGAGCCGCTTCCGTTCCGATGCGGTGGGGCCGATGACACGAAGCGGCCAGCGCGCACAGGGCATCGCGCAATTCATGCCGGGCACCGCCAGCGAGCGCGGCCTGCTCGATCCCTTCAATCCGGTGCAGGCGCTGCCGAAATCGGCGGCGTTTCTCGCCGAGCTGCGCCAGCAGTTCGGCAATCTGGGTCTGGCCGCGGCGGCCTACAATGCCGGCCCGCGCCGGGTGCAGGAATGGCTGGCGGGCACCGGAGGGATGCCGCAGGAAACGCGCAACTACGTGCTCGCTATCACAGGCTCGACGGTGGATGAGTGGGCGAAGGCAGGCAAGGGCGGGAAGCAGCCGGAGCGGATGCCCACGTCAAGTTGCCGAGAGTTGATGGCGCTGCTCAAGCAGGCCCCCAATCCCTTCATCACCGGGCTGGAGGAGCGCGTCACGCTGGCAGCTGCCAAGCAATGGGGCGTGCAGCTCGCTGCTGGCTTTAGCCGCGACAAGGCGCTGGCGATGTACGGACGCGCGGTCAGGGGGCTGTCCGGCGTGATCGGCGGCCGCGACCCCTCGATCCTCACCTCACGCCTGCGCAGCCGTGGGCCGGCGACGTTCTACCAGGTTCGCTTCGGCGCGGACACGCGACCGGAGGCCGACGACCTCTGCAACCGCATCCGCAAGGCGGGCGGAGCATGCTTTGTGCTGAGAAACAAGGTGTGAGAATTTTGCTTTTTCATTCCGGGATAGTCCGAAGGACCAGACCCTGAATCTCGAGATTCCGGGGCCGCGCTTGGCGCGCCCGGAATGACTGCATGACTGATCCGAGGTCCGCATCGCTTGACGTCGCATTCCGCATCGGCGTTAAGCATGCCATGCGGCTGCCGCCACTCGACTCGCCCAAATGGAAAAGTCCAGTCCGCGCCTTTGTGTGGGGCATGAGCGCGGTCAGTTCGACCGTGCTGAGCCTCGTGCTGTTTGCAACCTATCTCGGCATCGGCGCGCTGGCGCATGACACGCATTTCAGCCTGCTGTGGGTACTGGCCAGTACGCTGCTGGTCTGGGCGGGACCGGCGCAGATCATCCTGATCTCGACGCTCGGCTCGGGCGCCACCGCCGTGCAGGCGGCAGTTGCCGTCACCATGAGCGCCATCCGCCTGTTTCCGATGGTGGTGTCGGTGCTGCCGCTGCTGCGCACGCCGAAGACGAAGCGGCGTCATCTCATCCTGGCGACGCATTTCATCGCGGTCACGCTATGGGTGGAATGCTATCGGCTGCTTCCGCAGGTGCCCCGCGAGCGCCGGATCGCGTTTACGCACGGTCTCGGCTGTGGTCTCGTCACGTTGAGCCTGACCGCTACAGCGCTCGGCTACGGGCTCGCGGCGAACCTGGCACAGCTCTTCGCTGCCGCGATCCTGCTGCTGACGCCGCTCGCCTTCCTGCTGTCGACTGCGCGCAACTGCAAGCAGATCTCCGACGTTATCGCCCTCGCGCTGGGCATCGCGCTGTTTCCGCTCGTCGCCCGCTTCAACACCGGCGTCGACGTGCTCATCTCCGGCATGACGGCCGGCAGCATCGCCTATGGCGTGCATTGGTGGCGGCGCGCATGAGCGGCTTTGTCGGCGACTGGCATGCGCTTTTCCTCCTCGTTGTTGCAGGCTTCCTGCCGAACGAGGTCTGGCGCATGGTCGGGCTCTGGTTCGGCGGCGGCGTCGACGAGGGCTCCGAAATGCTGGTCTGGGTGAGGGCGGTTGCAACCGCCATCCTTGCCGGCGTCATCGCGCATATCCTGGTGCAGCCGCCGGGGGCGCTGGCAAGTGTTCCGGACTGGCTGCGCTATGGCGCAGTCGTCGCCGGATTGGGGATGTTCCTTGCAACGAAGCGCTCGATCTTCGCCGGCGTAGCCTTCGGCGAAGTCGTCATGGTCGCCGGCCAATGGTGGCTCGGCTGATTACGGTCGTGCAATCGGATTGCAGATGTGCAATCGGATTGCAGAGGCAGCGCAATCGGCTACTGTCTCCCCCGAAAAGTGCTGGATAGAGAACATGGTTCGAGAGAGTGAAATCCGCGAGGGCGAGGTCGCTATCGACCTGCCCGCCACTGACGATGCCGGGCTCGTCTTCATCGGCCGCATCCGCACGCCATGG
>JAEZEU010000480.1 GCA_023432885.1 Pseudomonadota bacterium
ATCTTCAAGATCATTGGAGCGAACGATGAGTGTTTTCGGATCGATCATGAATGCCATCTTCGGCAGCAAGGCCGGCGCGACGCCGGCTGGCGGTGGTACGTCGGGCGGCTCGGCGGCAACTCCCGCAGGCGGCGCAGCCGCAGCGCCCGCCTCGGCACCGGCGCAGACCGTCGACGTGGCTCCCATCCTCGACAAGGCGGTTGCGGCCAAAGGCGAGAAGCTCGATTGGAAGCACTCCATTGTCGACCTGATGAAGGCGCTCAACATCGATTCCAGCCTTTCGGCGCGCAAGGAGCTTGCCAAGGAGCTCGGCTACACCGGCGATACCAATGATTCTGCCAGCATGAACATCTGGTTGCACAAACAGGTGATGTCCAAGCTCGCCGCCAATGGCGGCAAGCTGCCCCCGGAGATCAAGCACTGATATCTGCGTCTGAAAGCAAAAGGCCCGCGCCAGACGCGGGCCTTCTTCGTCACCACTAACGCGGTCAGGCCATCAGGTCCGCATATTCCGGGTGCTTGTAGAGATAGTCCACGACAAAACCGCAGCCGGCGATGACCTTGCGGCCGTCGGCGCGGATCAGATCGAGCGAGCCCTTGATCAGCTCCGAGGCGACCCCGCGGCCGCGCAGCGCCCGCGGGGTTTCCGTATGCGTGATGATCACCGCCTGCGGCGTTATGCGGTAATTGGCGAAGGCCACCGCATCCCCGACGTCGAGCTCGAACCGCCCCAAATCCTTGTTATCGCGAACGGCTGTCATCCTTCCCCCTTCGATTTCCTGTAGTCATTTAATGGCGTGAACCCGTCGTTGCCAAGCCGCGACCAAGCTGGAGCGAGGACAGGAGCAATGCGCATTTCGAGGGGACCTGGATTTACGCTGATTTTCGCGGTTTGGGCGGCCAGGCAACCGGCGCGCGCGCAAGGCGATCCAGCGTTCGATACCTGCGTCGGACTCTCCACGCCGCCGGATCAGCGGGTCTCGGCCTGCACGGCCGTCATCGACGGCAAGACCGAGGCGGGGAAGAAACTTGCAGCGGCTTACTGCAACCGTGGCCACGGCTTTACTGAAAGACGTGATCTCGACCGGGCACTCGCCGATCTCGACGAGGCGCTGCGGCTCGATCCCTACTATCCCTGCGCGCTCACCAATCGTGGCCGCGTCCATGCCTTCAAGCGCGATCTCGATCGCGCCATCGCCGACTATGACGAGGCGATCCGCATCGATCCGGGCTTTGCGCTCGCCTACAATAATCGCGGTGACGCTTTTCTCGGGAAGGGCGATCTTGACCGGGCATTGGCCGACTTCAGCGCCGCCATCAAGTACAATCCCTCGCTGGCGACCGCCTACGGCAACCGCGGCTTCATTTACTACCGCAAGCGCGACTTCAGCCGTGCCATCGCCGACTACACCACCGAGATCAAGCTCGAGCCCAATGTGCTTGCCTATATCAACCGCGGCAAGGCCTACCGTGATTCCGAACAGCTCGAGCGCGCCGCGGCCGACTATGGCGAAGTCATCAAGCTGGCGCCGACGGATGCGCGCGGCTGGCGCAACCGCGGAATGATCCGCCTGTTCCAGGGCGACAACAAGGGCGGGCTCGCCGATTACGACAAGGCTCTGCAATACGATCCCGCCGACGTGTTTTCCTGGAATAACCGCGGTCAGGCCAGGCTGCGGCTCGGCGACAAATCAGGTGCGATCGCCGATTTGAGAAAGGCCGTGGAGCTCAAGCCGGACCTCCGCAGCGCGCGCGAAAGCCTGCAGCAACTCGGTGTGAAGCCATAGAGCCGGCCTCAGGTTTCAAGCAGGTCGCCGTAAGCCGGATGCTTGCCGATCCAGGCGTGGACGAAGGGGCATTGTGCGACAACTCTCAGTCCCTCCGCGCGCACCTGATCCAGCGCGCCCCTGACCAGCGTGGAGCCAACGCCCTTGCCGCTGAGTTCGGGTGGCACCTCGGTGTGCTCGAAGGTGATGACATTGCCGGAGCGCTTGTAATAGGCGGCAGCGAGGTGACCTTCGACCTCGAGCTCGAAGCGGTGCTTTTCGCTGTTGTTT
Organism: Pseudomonadota bacterium; assembly: GCA_023432885.1. Lineage (GTDB taxonomy): Bacteria > Pseudomonadota > Alphaproteobacteria > Rhizobiales > Xanthobacteraceae > Bradyrhizobium. The sequence goes on from JAEZEU010000480.1 coordinate 2,058, forward strand.
TTGACCGTATTGATCATGTCACCCCGGCTGTCATTTCGCTCCGATGCGCCTGCAAGATTGTTCCCGACCGCTCTTGCAAGGACCGAACTGGTTCCCACGTCTTTTGAGACATACGCCCCGATGCGGCCGGACCGGTCGCCAGACCATCGGGGTGTGGTGCCTGCCGGCCGCAGACGTATGCCTTCTTGAGAGGGAGGTCTACAATGTCGGACTTTCGACTTTTGGGTACTCACCGAACGTGGGAAGACTGGTGCGGCATGGCACTGGGCGTGCTCATCATTCTGTCGCCATGGTTCCCGACACAGACGAGCCAGGAGACCGTCGATGGCGATCGAAGCTTCATGGTCCTGAACACGTTCACGGTCGGCATTCTCGTACTTGGCATTGCCCAGCTCGAATATGTGGCGCTCCAGCGCTGGCAGGAAGTTGGCGAAATCCTGCTCGGGCTTTGGCTGATCGCTTCACCTGCGATCTTCGGTTACGCCAATGACGGGCTGATGTTGTTCTGGCATTGCCTGCTCGGCGTGCTCGTGGTGCTGCTCGGGTCGCTGCAGCTGTGGCAGGACTGGGAGCTGAGCGATCAGGACTTGCTGAGCCACGGGCATTAAAACCAATCGCTGGACAGCAGATGACAATATGCGAGGCGCCGGCGCAGGCCGGCGCCTTTGTCCGTCCCGAAAGGCGCTGCGGGTGATCGGCGTTTGCCGAAAAACATTCGGCTTGGTAACTTCGTGGAATCCTCATCACCGGGAAGCAGAGCCCATGGCGGAAATGGACGAGACGGACCTTGCGCTGATCGAGCTGTTGCAGAAGGACGCGCGCACGCCGCAGGCGCAGCTCGCCGCGCAGGTCGGGCTCGCCGCGTCCTCGGTCAACGAGCGCATACGCAAGCTCGGCGAGCGCGGGCTGATCGTCGGCTACCACGCCGAGATATCGGCTGAGGCCATGGGCTACGACCTGCTCGCCTTCATCTATGTGGCTTGGGGCAAGCCGGAAACCGAGAAGGTCTTTGTGAAGAAGATCATGGGCCAGCCCGTCATCATGGAAGCGCACCATGTCACCGGCACCTGGAATTACATGCTGAAGGTGCGGGTGAAGAACACGCGTATGCTGGAAGGGCTGCTGGCCAAGGTGATCAAGGCCGTTCCGGGCGTGGAGCGGACCGAGACCATCATCGTGCTGTCCTCGGTCAAGGAGACCGCGCAGATTCCGACGCGCCAGCCGGAATGGATGGACAAGTAAGACGCGTCGGCGCACCGGCGGCCGTTTGCGCTCTCTGACCTCTCTGCTATCGTCGGCGCGAAACGCCTGCCAAGCACAACAACGCGCGACGTAACCGCGAGTGGAGAAATGACCGACAATTCCGCCATTGCCGCCCCGAAGGGCGGGCTCATCCGCATGTCCAACCGGGTGATGAATCTCGCCTATATGCTCACCCAGAATGCGCGACGGCATGGCGAGCGGGTCGGCTTTATCTGGGGCGACCGCAGCTTCACCTGGCGCGAGATCGAGGCGAAGGTGACGGCGCTTGCGGCAGCGCTGGCCGCGCGGGGCATCGAGAAGGGCGACCGCGTCCTCGTGCATTCCAAAAATTGCGACGAAATGTTCTGGTCGATGTTTGCCACCTTCCGGCTCGGCGCGGTTTGGGTGCCGACCAATTTTCGCCTGATGCCCGATGAGGTCGCCTATCTCGCCACTGCCTCTGGCGCCAAGGCGTTTCTGTGCCACGGCGATTTCCCCGATCATGCGGCGGCCGTGAAAGCCGCGAGCCCCGCGATCGCCTTCACCTGGCGGATCGGGGATGCCGGCGCCTTCGGCGAGCGGAGTGTCGCGGATGCAATGGCTGCTCATGCAGCTGCCCGTGTGGAAGAGGCTGTCGTCGACTACAACGATCCCTGCTGGTTCTTCTTCACTTCCGGTACGACGGGCCGCTCCAAGGCCGCGGTGCTGACTCACGGCCAGATGGCCTTTGTCATCACCAACCATCTCGCCGATCTCATGCCCGGCACTACCGAGAATGACGCCTCGCTGGGGGTGGCGCCGCTGTCGCATGGCGCCGGCGTGCATCAACTGGTGCAGGCGGCCCGCGGTGTGCCGACGATCCTGCTGCCGACGGAGAAGTTCGACATTGCAGAGGCGTTCCGGCTGATCGAGACGCATCGCGTCACCAATATCTTCACTGTGCCGACGATCCTGAAAATGCTGGTCGAGCATCCCGCTGCCGACAAGTACGACCATTCCTCGCTGCGCTATGTCATCTACGCGGGCGCGCCGATGTATCGCGAGGACCAGAAGACGGCGCTGAAGAAGCTCGGCGGCGTTCTGGTGCAGTATTTCGGGCTGGGCGAGGTCACCGGAAACATCACGGTGTTGCCGACGGGCCTGCATCATGCCGAGGATGGCGAGCATGCGCGGATCGGTACCTGCGGCTTCGAGCGAACGGGCATGCAGGTCTCGATCCAGGACGACCAGGGCCGCGAGCTGAAGCCGTTCGAGACCGGCGAGATCTGCGTGATAGGGCCGGCGGTGTTCGCGGGCTACTACGACAACCCCGAGGCCAATGCGAAGGCGTTTCGGGACGGCTGGTTCCGCACCGGCGATCTCGGCCATGTCGACGAGGAAGGCTTCGTCTACATCACCGGCCGCGCCTCGGACATGTACATCTCCGGCGGCTCCAACATCTATCCGCGCGAGGTGGAAGAAAAGATCCTCACCCATCCCGCCATCGGCGAGGTCGCCGTGCTCGGCGTGCCCGACCCGTTCTGGGGCGAGGTGGGCGTCGCCGTCTGCGTCGCGCGCGAGGGCGCGGCGTCCGTGAACGAGGCGGAGCTGGCGGCCTTCCTCGCGTCAAAGGTGCCGCGCTACAAGATGCCGAAGCGGTTCTTCTTCTGGGAGGCGCTGCCGAAATCCGGCTATGGAAAGGTGCCTAAGCGGATGGTGCGCGACGAGCTGGAGGCGCGGGGCCTGCTGGCTGATATTGTAAAAACCGGTACCTGACGCATGCGGCGGATCGAGCAGCCCGGTCCACCCGTGGCCGAACGCATCCAATGCGTGCAGGCGAGGGGCCGCGCCTTTTCCTTCACGATGGAAGCCGGCATTCCGCTGCTCGAGGCCGCGCGCCGCGGCTTTGCGGCGGCGGGCTTTGCCGGAGGCGTCATCAACATGCGCGGCGGCGCGCTCGGGCCGTTCGCCTATGTGATGCCGGCGCTGTCGAAAACGCCCGAGCATGCAGCTTTCTACAGCGAAACGTTCCGGCCCGCGGGCATGACACGGCTGAAAATGGGGGCGATGACTTTTGGAGAACGCGATGGCGCGCCGTTCTTCCATTGTCATGCGCTGTGGACCGAGGCGGACGGTCGCGCCAATGGCGGGCATATTCTCCCCGAGGAAACAGTCGTCGCCGAACCCTTCGAGGTGGACGCCTTCGGTATCGACGGCGGAATATTCCTGGCTGAACCTGATCCCGAGACCGGGTTCAAGCTGTTTGGCCCGGTGGCGCGCGCCGCGACGGCGGCCAAGAACACGCGGCCGGCCTTCGCCCTGCGGCTGCGTCCTAACCAGGATCTTGCCGGCTGCCTGGAAGCATTTTGCAGGCAGCGCGGCATCAGCCGCGCCCGGTTGCGCGGTGGAGTCGGCAGCATCATCGGCGCGCGCTTTGCCGGTGGAGATAGCGTCGTGCCGTTTGCGACCGAGCTCGCGATCGGCGCGGGCGAGATTGCGCCGGGTCCCGGCGGCGCGCCGGAGGCCCAGCTCGATGTCGCGCTGGTGGATTATCTCGGCGGGCTCGCCGAGGGACGCTTGGTGCGTGGCGACAATCCCGTGCTGATGACGATGGAGCTGGTCCTCGAGCCCCTGGAGGCGACAAGGGATTAGGGCGCCGCTTGCACCACCGCTCCCCTCAGGCCAAAATTGTTCTTGTTACGTTCTTGGCGGTGTGCGACTGTATGTCGGCAGCCCCAAGTTGCGGTTGCTCCGACGTGGACAGGACGAATGGCCCGAAAGAATCGCCCGATAAAACTTCCCGCGCCGTATCTGAAGCGGGTGTGGCTGGATCCATCGCGGATCGAAGACCGCGAGGCCTATCCCTATTGCCTGCCGTTTCTGAGCGACGAGTTCGAAGTCGGCTTCGACAAGCCGATCACCATCATCGTCGGGGAGAACGGTGCCGGTAAATCGACGCTGCTCGAGGGCATTGCGGTGCTGGCCGGTTATGATGAAGCCGGCGGCGGCAAAGGCTACATGCCCGTTGATCATTCCGGTGCGGCCGAAGAAATGGGCGGGCAATTATCGACCGCACTTCGCGCGAGCTGGCTGCCGAAGATCACCAACGGCTGGTTCTTCCGCGCCGAAAGCTTCTTCTCCGTCGCGCGCTACCTCGACGCGACGGCACGCGAGGACGGCGGTGAGGGACCTGACTTCCTCTCACACTCCCACGGCGAAGGTTTCATGCGCTTTTTCGAGGAGCGCTGCCAGAAGCAGGGCATCTTCATCTTCGACGAACCGGAGTCCGCGCTGTCACCGGCGCGCCAGATCGAATTCCTCAAGCTGCTGCACCGGATGGAGAACTCCAAAATATGCCAGGTGGTGATGGCCACGCATTCGCCGATGCTGATGGCCTATCCCGGCGCGCGGCTGCTGCGGCTGACGAAGTATGCGCTGGAGCCGGTCACCGTCGAGGAGACCGATCATTTCAGGGTGATGCGCGAGTTCTGCCAGGACCCTACGGGATTCGTGGAAGGCGCGATCGCGGGCGCGTGAGCCATGCTCGTCGAAGCGAAAGGGCCGCCGGACCCATGAAGAT
>JAEZEU010000486.1 GCA_023432885.1 Pseudomonadota bacterium
TCCGGCGTCGGCAAGGAGCTGTTCGCGCGCGCCATCCACGGCAGCGGCGAGCGCAAGGCAAAGCCGTTCGTCGCGGTGAATTGCGGCGCGATCCCGGATAATCTCGTGGAATCGATCCTGTTCGGCCACGAGAAGGGGGCGTTCACCGGCGCGACCGAGCGTCATATGGGCAAATTCCTCGAGGCACATGGCGGCACGCTGTTCCTCGACGAGGTCGGCGAATTGCCGCTGGCAGCGCAGGTGAAACTGCTGCGCGCGCTGCAGGAAGGCACCGTGGAGGCCGTCGGCGGGCGCAAGCCAGTGAAGGTCGACGTCCGCATCATCTCGGCAACCAACCGGAAGCTGCTCGACCTCGTCAAGGCCGGACGGTTTCGCGAGGACCTGTTCTACCGGCTGCACGTGCTTCCACTGACCATCCCGCCGCTACGCCAGCGCCGCGAAGACATCCCGCATTTGCTACGCCACTTCCTCGCGCGCTTCTGCGCCGAGGAAAATCGGCCGATATCGGCCATTGACGGCGAGGCGATGGCTCATCTCACCAAGCTCGACTGGCCCGGCAATATCCGCCAGCTCGAGAACGCGGTGTATCGCGCTGTGGTCATGAGCGAGGGCGACCAGTTGGGGCTGACCGACTTCGCGCAAGCCAGCGCGCAATTACCCACCGCGATCCAGCATGCCGAGCCGTTGGTGGTCGCGCCCTCGACTGCGCCAGCGATGGTATCGGGTAATGAAATACCGATTGCGCCGCTGCCGGCCGCGGGCACGCTCGCCCTGCTGACCAGCGCCGGCGAAGTGCGGCCGCTCGAGGAGATCGAGAGCGAGACCATCCGATTTGCGATCTCGCATTATCGCGGACAGATGTCGGAAGTAGCGCGGCGGTTGAAGATCGGCCGCTCCACCCTCTATCGCAAGCTAGACGAAGCCGCGGAGAAGGAGCCCGGCAATGCGGATGAAGCGCGCTGAGACAATTCGGAATTATGGCGCTGCGGAGGCGGCACTTGCGGTCACCTCGGGTGAGTCCAGAACATCAGAACCGTGGCTTGCAGGTGACAGACAAACGGCGGCTAGCGTGGCAAAAGCGCCTAATCCTGAACAAAAAGGGATCGTTTGAGTCAGTTTGTCGTGAGTTGCCCCGGGCTCTGCTAGCTGCTTGAGAACGGCGCATGTATCGTCTGCGGTGACTCGTTGCGTGCAGGCGTGCGGCTTCTGCAATGACGACACCAGCGCTCGTCACGTTGGCTATTGAGGCAAACGATATTCGATCTGTCCCTGTGCGGGGACAGTTTCGCCCAAGGGGGATTAACGATGCGTGATAGTTCGATGAGCCGTGGTGGATTTGACCGCGTACTGATGGCGGTCGCTGCGACTTTCCTCACGGTATCGGCGACATCGGCGCTGGCGCAGTCCAACACGGCGCGAAGCGCCGCCGAACTTGCCGTCGAGGCGGCAATCCCGATTCCCCAGCCCGCCAACCTTCCGCCCCCGACGGCCGACGATTTCAAGATGGATGCGACTGCGTCGGTGCCGCCGAAGCAGATCGAGCTGCCGCGCGTCAACGCAAACACCGATTCCAAACCTGCCGAGGCGCAGCCCGTGGAGACCACCGCGGCCGCACCTGCAGCTCCTTCGACGCCGGCCGAGCCGCCGAAGTCCGACACTGTCAGCACGCCGCCCGCAGCCAATTCGCCCGCAGCAGCTGCGCCCGCAACCGAGCCGGTAAAGGTGAGCACCGTTCCGGCTGCCGACCAGCCGGTCGCCGACAAGCTGCGTGAGCAGCTTGCGGCGAAGAACTTGCGCTATTTCGACCGCAAGGGCGAACGCCAGGCGGTCGAGAAGTTTTACTCCGCCCGCGACTATGCGCCGGTGTGGACCGCGGCAGGCAGCCTGACCGCGACCGCCAAGGGCGTGATCGCGCGGCTGAAGGACGCCGCCTCCGAAGGCCTCAATGTAAGCGACTATCCGGTGCCGGATTTCGCTGCTGTGACCACGCCGGAAACGCTGGCCGATGCGGAGCTGAAGCTCACTTCCAGTATGCTCGACTATGCGCGCCATGCGCAGAGCGGCCGCATGCATTGGTCGCAGGTTTCTGCCGACATCCTCTATCCCGAGCATCCGACCGATCCGGCCGAAGTGCTTGCGAACGTCACCATCGCGAAGGACGCCTCCGCTGCGCTGGAGAGCTACAACCCGCCGCACAAGCTCTACAAGGAGCTCAAGACCAAGCTCGCCGAGCTGCGCGGCCAGGGCGACGGCCCAGTTATATCGATCGCGGAAGGCCCAGCGCTGGCCTACAAGGCGGCGACCAAGAAGCAGCCGGCGGCGATCCCGGAAGATCCGCGCGTGCCGCAGTTGCGGGCCAGGCTGGGCGTCCACGAGAATCCTGACGATACCAGATACGACGAGAAGGTCGCCGCAGCGGTTCGCAAATTCCAGCAGAGCGTCGACCTCAAGCCGACCGGCGTGCTCGACGACAGGACGGTCAAGGCGATCAACAGCCCGAAACGCGACAGGACCATCGACACCGTGCTGGTCAACATGGAGCGCTTGCGCTGGCTGCCGCGCCAGCTCGGTGCGGCCAATCTGAACAACGCCTACGTGATCCTCAATATCCCGGACTTCACGCTGAAGGTGATGCAGGGCGGGTCGCAGGTCTGGACCACGCGCGTGGTGACCGGCAAGCCTGGCACCCACGCCACCCCGCTGCTGACCGAGACGATGAAGTTCATCACGGTCAACCCGACCTGGAACGTGCCGCCGTCGATCATCTACAACGAATATCTGCCGGCCCTGCAGCAGGATCCGACCGTGCTGCAGCGCATGGGGCTGCGGCTGGAGCGTCGCCGCGACGGCTCGATCCACATCTCGCAGCCGCCGGGCGAAGCCAATGCGCTTGGCCGCATCCGCTTCAACTTCCCTAACAAGTTCCTGGTCTATCAGCACGACACGCCGGACAAGCACCTGTTCGCCAAGGAAGAGCGCGCGTTCAGCCATGGCTGCATGCGGGTGCAGAATCCGGATCAATACGCCGCGACGCTGCTCAACATCACGATGCCGAACGAGCGCTATACGCCGGAACGAATCCGCAGCATGTACGGCCGTAGCGAGATCGATCTGAAATTCCCGACGGCGATTCCGGTCAACATCACCTACCAGACCGCGTTCGTTGACGACCACGGCAAGCTGCAGACGCGCAAGGACATCTACGGCCGCGACGCCGTGATGCTCAACCTGCTCAGGAACAGCCGCAACAAGGACCTCGAGGTCATGGTCTCCCATGCCCAGCCGAGCTACGCGCGGCCGAGGGATCCGTTGCCGCCCGGCGTCAACTTTGACAGCGACAACACCTACTCTTCCGGACCCAACTTCTTTGAGCGCCTGTTCGGTGGCCCATCTCAGATGACGCCGCCCGCTCCGGTCGGCCGCAGGCCGCAGCAGCGGTTTACCCGCTAGTCCGGATCACGGGTTGACTGCCAAATTTACAAACGAATTCAACGACCTCGCCCTATGGGCGAGGTCGTTTTCGTTAACCATTATCCATCCGTGAATTGGCACCGGGCACTTTTTCGCCACAGTCGGCGGGTTAGTTAAGCATACTTGGGGGCGGGTCGGTAAACCTCGGTTAACCTTCCCGCTTTAAGAAAGCGTTCACCCTCTCTTTGCCGGGGTCTGCAAGAGACATTCGTGAACGCTGGTCGATCGGGTGGGCTTTATACGTGCTGATTGGTCTCGCGCGCCAATTCAATCTGCTTGCTTTGCCAAAGGCCGGATACGGGTTCGGCCTGGGTTCGCTGTTGCTGATCGCAGGCGCAGGCTCGGTGCATGATGCGACGGCGCTGAACGAGACCCGCACCCTCTCCTTCCACCACACCCATTCCGGCGAAGACCTCACCGTCACCTTCAAGCGTAACGGCCGCTACGACGAAGAAGCGCTCAAGAAGCTCAATCATTTCCTCCGCGACTGGCGCAGCCAGGACCAGACCACGATGGATCGTCACCTGTTCGACATCCTCTGGGAAGTCTACCGCGACGTCGACGGCAAGAAGCCGATCCAGATCATCTCCGCCTACCGCTCCCCCGCCACCAACTCCATGCTCCGCCGCCGCTCATCCGGTGTTGCGCGCTTCAGCCAGCACATGCTGGGCCACGCCATGGACTTCTACATTCCTGACGTGCCGCTGGAGCATGTCCGCGCCGCCGGCCTGCGG
>JAEZEU010000499.1 GCA_023432885.1 Pseudomonadota bacterium
GCGGGCGGCGGCCATCCCATCATCACCTATCGCGAAGGCCGCCAGGAAGCAGAGGGCCTCGCTGCCGAAATCCGCCTTGCCGGAGCGACGTGCGAGGTGATGCAGTACGATGTGCTGGAACGGGATCGTGCGTCGGCCGAAGGCTGCTTCAGCGATCTCGGCCGTATCGACAGCTGCTACTACTTCGCCACGGCAAAGATATTTCAGCGCAAGTCGGCGCTGTTCGAGGCGGACAAGATGGCCGTCTTTCTGGATTATTATGTCGAGGGCTTCGCGAGGGTTTGCACGGAGCTTGCGAAGTGGAATTCGGGAACGATCGCGATCTTCTATCCGTCCACGACGGCGCTCGACGCTCCGGTCGCCGGTACTGCCGAGTATGCGATGGCGAAGGCGGCCGGCGAAACGCTGGTCGGTCATTTGAATGCCTTCCAGCCCAACCTGAAAGTCATCTCGCGGCGGTTGCCGCGCATCGCGACCGACCAGACGGCGACGGTTGGCGTCGCGAGCGCGCAAGACGCGCTGGATGTTCTCCTGCCCATTGTGCATGAGGTCCAGCAGGCGTCGCAGAAAACGTCGTAGGTCCTGTTCATGCCCAGCGCGCTTCGCAGCACCGTCAAACGCATCGCCCAGCAGGTGTTGGGGCAGACCAATGTACGCGACTTCGTCCGCACGCGGCGGCTGTGGCTGGACAAGAAAATTTACCGCCGCCCGATCGAGGTGGCGGAGTTGCGCCAGCGCCTGATCGAGCTCGGCGTAACGCGCGGCCGTACCGTCTGGGTGCAGGCCTCGTGGAACGAGTTTTTCAACGTCCCCATGAAGCCGAGCGAAGTGATCGAGCTCCTGCGCGAGCTGATAGGGCCGGAGGGCACGCTCGCGATGCCGGCCTTTCCGATCAATCCGGATCCGGGCAGGGTGTTCATGGTCGATCGCGCGCCGGTCTCCACCGGCTTGTTGTGCGAGGTCTTCCGCCGCCTGCCGGACGCACAGCGGAGCATCCATCTCGGATCGTCGGTATGCGCCATCGGTCCTAACGCGGATTTTTTGATCCGCGATCACCACCGCACCAATATGACGTGGGGAAAGGACTCGCCGTTTTGCCGGCTGATGGATGTGGACGCCCGCATGATCGGCCTTGGCGCCACCTTCAACTTCATGACGCCGCTGCATGCGGTGGAGTGTCTGCTCTATGACGAGGTTCCTTTCTTTCACCAGGTGTTCAACGGCACGATCCGATACCGCTGGAAGCGCACCAGCGGCGAGTCCGGCGAGCACGAATATCTCAAGCGCGGCGGCGATATCCGGCCGCAGCGCCTGCGGAGGTATTTCGGGCCCGAGATCTGCACCGACACAAAACTCTCCAATTTGAAGATGATAGCGGCCGATGCTAAACCCTTCATCGAGCATGCGGTCGCGCTCGGCCGGAAGGGGATCACGATGTATATTGAGCCGGTTCCGAAGAAGGAGCTGTTCGTGCCAATCGCGGGGGCGGCGAACTGATGGACGGCGCCTCGAGCACCGCGCAGGCGGCCATCCTCGACAGGCTGCAGGAGATTTTCCGGGCCGAGCTCGATAATGACGATCTGAGCATCGGCATGGATACGCGCCAGGCCGACCTGAAGGCGTGGGACAGCCTTGCGCATATACGCCTCGTCAGCGGCATCGAGAGCGAGTTTGATTTCCAGTTCAATCTGTCCGAGATCGAGCAGATCAGCTCGGTGCGGCAGTTCGTGGATGCGATCCGGGAACGTCTGCAGTGACGGAAGCTGCCGCCAGGCCTGCTGCAAAACTGCCGGTGCAGGCGCTGCCGTGGCTGCCGCGTCCATCCGGCAAGATGCGCGACAGGATTGCGGCGCTGCCCGCCGATCCCCTGGAAGCGCTCGGCGCAATGCGCGCGCTCGCGCATGCCGGATGGGAGGAGGCGGACCTGCGCCTGCTTGGGCGCAAGATCAGGAGCATCCTCAAATCGGCATCACCCTCGCTTGGTGCGGAGGCGCGGCGGCAGGGGCTCGTTCCCGTGCACATCCTGATCCTGTCGTCGAGCACCGCGAGCCACCTTGCCGATGCGATGATCGCGACCGCGATCCGTTTCGGCTTTCTGCTGCAGCTCACGACAGCGGAATATGAAGAGCCAGAGCCCTGGCTCGAGCGCCACCGCGATGAGCTCAAGGGCAATCCGCCGGACTTCGTGCTGGTCGCATCCGATAACCGCATGCTCAGGCTTGCCGCGCCCCTCGGCGACGAAGCGGCCGCGGCGCGAACCATCGAGGCCGCGCTGGCGCAGATCATGCGGATCGCGGAAGTCGCCGCTGCCGCAACCGGCAGGCCGGTGATCCTGCAGACGCTGGCCGGAGATCCCGATGCGCCGCAGATCAACATGGATTGCGGCCTGCCCGGAAGCCCGCGCCGGCTTGCAAGCGAGTTCAACCGCTCTCTTGCGCTGCGGGCACGGCAAGCCGGACATCTGATGCTCGACGTCGAGGCCATCGCGGGCCTGGTCGGGCAGGGCGCGTGGTCGGCGGGCCGCTACTGGTACGCCGCCAAATATCCCTTCGCCGTGGCGATGATCCCGCTCTATGCCGATCACATTATGCGCATCATTGCTGCTCAGATGGGCCGCTCGCGCCGCGTGCTGGTGCTCGATCTCGACAACACGCTGTGGGGCGGCATCATCGGCGATGACGGCATCGAGGGGCTGGCGCTCGGCACCGGCTCGCCGCTCGGCGAGAGCTACGCCGCTCTGCAGCGAATGGCGCTTTCCTGGAAGGAGCGCGGCATTCTGCTGTGCGTCTCCTCGAAGAACGACGAAGCCATTGCGCTCGAAGCCTTCCGCAGCCATCCCGAGATGATCCTGAAGGAAGATGACATCGTCGCCTTCCGCGTCAACTGGGACGACAAGGCGGCGAACATCAAGGCGATCGCCTCCATGATCGACCTTGGGCTCGAAAGCTTCGTTTTCCTCGACGACAATCCGGCGGAGCGCAAGCGCGTCCGCGAGGCCTTGCCCGGCGTCGCCGTTCCCGAATTGCCCGAGGATCCCAGCGAATGGATTTCGGTGTTCCAGGCCGCGGGCTATTTCGAGCAGACCAGTTTTTCGCGCGAGGACCAGCA
>JAEZEU010000588.1 GCA_023432885.1 Pseudomonadota bacterium
CCTCTCGAAGCGACTTTGACGCCTCGGGCCCTTGCGGCACCCTCAGCGCGCGTCCGGCGGTCGATTCATTCGGCCGCCGAACAACCACAATATGGCAATGGCGTGGGGAGGGTTCAAGTGGCTCTGGGGACAGGCGAATCGGGCTGGAATCTCGTCGTTCCGGGCCGGTCGCACCGGTCGGCGCGAAGCGCGCCTGATTAGCAAGGCTCCGCGATTGAACCCGGAATTAAGAGGTCGCGAGGCGCGATTCTCCGGTGCGCAATTGAGCGTGGCGCGTGCTCGGCCGGAATGACGGGATCGGTCAGATTTCAACCCGTTTCCGCCCGTCCGCGCTGAACAGATGCAGCTTATCCCTGGCCGCGACCGCGCGTATCCGTTCGCCGATGGCGGGGCCGACGGCGCCGGGGACGCGCACGATGACCTCGCCGGGCGGCAGGTCGCCAGGGTTGGCGGCAACCCCTTGCGTGACATTCTGCCGCGAGCCGTAGACGAAGGTTTCGGCGCCGACCTTCTCGATCGCTTCCACGGTGAGGCCAAGCGCCACGCTGCCTGCGACGTTCTCATGGGTGATGACAAAGTCTTCCGGGCGAATGCCGAGAATGCCGGCTTCGCTCGCGGGCAGTTGCGATTTCAGCTCGTCCGATTGCAGCGGCATCAGGTTCATCGGCGGCGCGCCGATGAAGGAGGCGACGAAGGTGGTCGCCGGCTTCTGGTAGATGTCGAGCGGATTGCCGATCTGCTCGACCACACCGGCATTCATCACCACGAGAATGTCGGCGAGCGTCATCGCCTCGAGCTGGTCGTGGGTAACGTAGATCGACGTCGTGCTCAGCCGGCGCTGCAATTTGCGGATTTCGACGCGCATGGCGATGCGCAGCTTTGCGTCGAGGTTGGACAAGGGTTCGTCGAACAAAAACGCTTTTGGCTGGCGCACGATGGCGCGGCCCATGGCGACGCGCTGGCGCTGGCCGCCGGAGAGCTGCCGCGGCTTGCGCTCCAGCATGGTGGACAGTTCAAGGATGCGCGCGGCTTCGCTGACGCGCGTCTTGATCTCGGCTTCCGCCATGCCGCGGTTGCGCAGGCCGTAGGCCATGTTGTTGTAGACGCTCATGTGCGGATAGAGCGCGTAGTTCTGGAACACCATCGCGATGTCGCGATCGGCGGGCTCGACCTCGTTGACGACGCGCCCGCCGATGTCGATTTCGCCGCCGGTGATGGTCTCCAGCCCGGCGACCATGCGCAGCAGCGTGGACTTGCCGCAGCCGGAGGGACCGACCAGCACGCAGAACTGGCCGTCGCCGACCTCGAAGTCGATGCCCTTGATGGCTTCGAAGCCGCCGGGGTATGTCTTGCGGACATTGCGCAGGGTTACGTTGGCCATTTCACTTTTCCGTCTGGACCAGGCCGCGCACGAACAGCCGCTGCATGAAGATGACCACCGCGACCGGAGGCAGCATGGCCAGCACGGCGGTCGCCATCGCGAGCTGCCATTCGGCGAGCTCGTCCTGCGACACCAGCATCTTCTTGATGCCGATCACGATGGTCTGCATCGAATCCTTGGTGGTGATGAGCAGCGGCCAGAGATATTGATTCCAGCCATAGATGAACTGGATCACGAACAGCGCCGCTATCGTCGTGACCGACAGCGGCAGCAGCGTATCCTTGAAGAAACGGAACGGGCCGGCGCCGTCGATGCGCGAGGCTTCCAGAAGCTCGTCCGGCACGGTCATGAAGAACTGGCGAAACAACAGCGTGCCGGTGGCCGAGGCAATCAGCGGCAGGATCAGGCCCGCATAGGTGTCGAGCATCTTCAGATCCGCGACCACCTTGTAGGTCGGATAGATGCGCACCTCGACCGGCAGCATCAGCGTGATGAAGATGATCCAGAACGCGGTCTTGCGGAACGGAAAGCGGAAATAGACCACCGCGTAGGCCGACAGGATCGAGATGAAGATCTTGCCGAGCGCAATCCCGATCGCCGAAACGAAGGAGTTGATCAGCATGTTGGCGACCGGCTCGCGGCTGGTGCGCGAGCCGCCGACGAAGACCGCGCGATAATAGTTCTCCAGCGCCTGGGAGCCCGGCGTTGCCGGCATGTGGCCGCCGACCACGGTCGCCGCGTCATGGGTCGAGGCGACGAACGCAAGCCAGACCGGGAAGACGACGATCAGTATGCCGAGGGTGAGAATGGCGTAGGCGATGAAGTCGCTGAGCGGGCGGTGCTCGACCATCAGTACTGCACCTTGCGTTCGACATAGCGGAACTGGATCGCGGTCAGTGCGATCACGATGATCATGAGGATGACGGACTGCGCCGCCGAGCCGCCGAGATCACCGCCGAGCCGGCCGTCGGCATAGACCTTGTAGACCAGGGTGGTGGTGGCGCCCGCGGGGCCGCCGCCGGTCACGGCGTCGATGATGCCGAAAGTATCGAAGAAGACGTAGACGATGTTGACGACCAGCAGGAAGAAGGTGGTCGGCGACAGCAGCGGGAAGACGATGGTCCAGAACCGCCGCATCGGGCGGGCGCCGTCGATGGCGCCGGCCTCGATCACGCTTCTCGGGATCGATTGCAGGCCGGCGAGGAAGAACAGGAAATTGTAGGAGATCTGCTTCCACACCGCGGCCATCACCACCAGCGCCATGGCGTGGTTGCCGTTGAGCAGGGGATTCCAGTCGATGCCCATGCCGCGCAGCGGACGCGAGAGCATGCCGAGCGAGGGCTGGAACATGAAGAACCAGAGCACGCCCGCCACCGCCGGCGCGACCGCATAGGGCCAGATCAGCAGCGTCTTGTAGGGGCCGGCCGCCTTCAGGTTCTTGTCGGCCTGGGTCGCGAACAACAGCGCAATGGAGAGCGAGAGCCCCGCGACCAGCGTCGAGAAGACCACGGTCACCAGCATCGCCTTGTAGTATTCAGGCTGGGCGAAAAGTGTCGTGTAGTTTTCCAGGCCGACGAATTCGGAAACGAGGCCGAACGCATCCTCGCGCAGGAAGGACTGCCACACGGCCTGGCTCGCCGGCCAGTAAAAGAAAACGACGGTGATGATGAGCTGCGGCAGCAGCAGCAGGTACGGCAGCAGACGGTTCTTGAAGACGGTGGACTTTTCCATTCAGGCGTCGTGCTCTGCCGGGTGATGCAACGCTCCCTCCCGATCCGGGAGGGAGCGCCGGTAGCCAGCCTATGCTGGGAGTGCTTACTTTGCAGTCTTCTCGAAAGTGCGCAACATGGCGTTGCCACGCGAGACGGCTGTATCGAGAGCTTCCTTGGCCGACTTCTTGCCGTCCAGCGCCGCCTCGATCTCCTCGGCCCAGACGTCGCGCATCTGCACCATGTTGCCGAAGCGCAGGCCGCGCGAATTCTCGGTTGGCTCCTTGTTGGTGAGCTCCTTCAGCGGCGTCTGCAGCACGGGGTTCTTCTCATAGAAGCCGTCCTTGATCGACTTCTCGTAGGCTGCCTTGGTGATCGGCAGATAGCCGGATTCCTGGTGCAGCTTGGCCTGCCGGCCGGTGTCCGACAGGAAGGTGAAGAACTTGGCGATGCCCTTGTACTCTTCCGGCTTCTTGCCGCCCATCACCCACAGCGAGGCGCCGCCGATGATCGAGTTCTGCGGCGCGCCGGCCACATCAGGATAATAGGGCATCGGTGCCGAGGTGAAGTCGAACTTGGCCGTGGCCTTCGCAGTGCCGTAATAGCCGGACGAGGTCAGGAAAATCGCGCATTCGCCGGAGCCGAAGCGGGCCTCGTTGGCGCTGCCGCGTCCGCCGTAGCTGTAAATCTTGTCCTTCTGCAGGTCGATGAGGTTCTGCAGATGTTTGATGTGCAGCGGCGAATTGAACTTCAGCTCGGTATCGAAGCCGTCAAGACCATTGGCCTTGGTGCCGATCGGCACGTTGTGCCAGGCGGAGAACTGCTCGATATGCGCCCAGCTGGCCCAGGCGTTGGAGAAGCCGCATGTGTCATGGCCGGCCGCCTTCAGCTTCTTGGCGGCGGCGAATACTTCCGGCCAGGTCTTCGGGATCTCGGTGACGCCGGCCTTCTTCAATTCATCCTTGTTGATCCACATCACCATGGAGGACGAGTTGAAGGGGAACGACAGCATCTCGCCCTTGGAGGTCGAGTAGTAGCCGGTGATCGTCGGCAGATAAGCCTTGGGGTCGAAGGGCTCGCCGGCTTCCTTCATCAGCTGATAGACCGGTTTGATGGCGCCCTTCGCGCCCATCATGGTGGCAGTGCCAACCTCGAAAACCTGCATGATATGCGGCGCGTTGCCGGCGCGGAACGCGGCAATGCCGGCGTTCATGGTGTCGGGATAGGCGCCCTTGTAGGAGGGGACGACCTTGTAGTCGGATTGGCTGGCATTGAATTCCTCGGCGAGCCTGTTGACCACGTCATTGTTGGCGCCGGTCATGGCGTGCCACCACTGGATCTCGATCACCGCGTATGCGGGCGAGGCGGCAAGAGCCAGCGTGACCGCAACGGCTGCAGCCGTGCCGTATTGTCGAAGAGCCATCAAATTCCTCCCGGTTGGAACCGTCATCGATTTGCTTGCGCTAGCAGCGGCGAATGACGTGCAAATGACCGTATAAGCGAGCCAACCGTAGGGGGAAAGTGAACCTTTGGGGAAGCCGGAAATTTGGGAAGGTGTGCCGCACCGCACCCCATCACGAGGTCTTCACCTCTCCCGAGGGAGAGGTGATCCGTGCGCCGCAACAGCGAGCTATGAACGGCTTACCGCTTTCGCTCCGGTCCGCAGACCACGCCTCTGGCGACCAGCGCTTCGATCTCGCTCTTGGAATAACCGAACTCGGCAAGTACCTCGGCCGAATGCTGCGAAAATTTCGGCGGGGTGCGGCGCAGGCTGGCTTTGGTGCGGTCCATCCGGATCGGCGAGGCGACGCCCCTGTACCAGTCCTTGGCGATGATATCGCCGCGATGGATGGTGTGCGGATTATTCAGCGCCTGGTCGATCTTCTGTACCGGGCCTGCCGGCAGGCCGGCAGCAAGCAGGCGGTTGCAGAGCGGCTCAGCCTCATGCTGGCTGAACACGGCGGCCAGTTCCGCGCGCAGCGCCTCGCGGTTGGCGATGCGATCCTTGTTGCGGGCAAAGCGCGGATCGGTGCCGAGCTCGGGCTTGCCGATCTCCTTGGCCAGCTTGCGGAAGGTGCCGTCATTGCCGACGCCGATGAAGATGTTGTCGGTCTTGGTCGGGAAGATCGCGTAGGGCACGAGATTCGGATGCTCGTTGCCGGTGAGCGACGGCGGCTTGCCGTGCATGAAATAGTTCGCCGTGTGCGGATGCATCACGGCGAGGCCGGTCTCGTACAGCGTGGTCTCCAGGAACTGGCCGAGTCCGGAGCGCTGCCGCTCCGACAGCGCCATCAGGATGCCGATACACGCATAAAGTCCGGTGGTGATGTCCACGACCGGCACACCGATGCGCGTCGGACCGCTCTCGGGCGAACCGGTCGCTGCGATCATGCCGGTCATGGCCTGGATGATGGCGTCATAGCCCGGATTGCCGCCGCGCGGGCCGTCCGCGCCGAAGCCGGAGATGCGGCAATGCACCAGCCGCGGAAATCTTGCGCGCAGCACGTCGTTGCCGATGCCCCATTTGTCGAGCGTGCCCGGCTTGAAATTCTCGATCAGCACGTCGGCGCTCTCGAGCAGCTTCATCAGCACGTCGCGACCGCCTTCGGAGGCGAGGTCGAGACCGATCGAGCGCTTGTTGCGGTTGATGCCGACGAAATAGGCCGCGTCTTCTTCATGGAAGGGGGGACCCCAGTCGCGTACCTCGTCGCCCGCGGGCGGCTCGATCTTGATTACGTCGGCGCCGTGGTCGGCGAGGATCTGTGTGCAATACGGGCCGCCGAGCACGCGCGTGAGATCAATCACGCGCAGGCCCGTCATTGCGCCAACAGCGGCTTGGGCATTCATGAAAAACAACCTTCGCTGAGATGAGTGCGGCCCAGAGCTAGCGGGCTTCATCCGTCGCGGCAATGCCTCCGGACGCACAGGCGTATGCCCCACACGAAACGGCCCGCCGCACGGAATGCGACGGGCCGTTTCGAAATTCGCAGTGCGTCAGACGACGGTCAGGCGGACGTCGACATTGCCGCGGGTGGCGTTGGAGTAGGGGCAAACCTGGTGAGCTTTCGCCACCAGCGCTTCGGCGTCGGCCTTGGCAAGACCGGGCAGCGAAACGGCGAGTTCGATGTCGAGACCAAAGCCGCCTTCCGAGCGCGGGCCGATGCCGACCGTCGAGGTCACCGACGCGTCCGCAGGCACCTTCGGGCCGCCCTGGGCTGCGACCGCCTTCATCGCGCCGATAAAGCAGGCGGCATAGCCGGCCGCGAAAAGCTGCTCGGGGTTGTTGCCGGCTCCGCCGCCGCCCCCAAGCTCCGTGGGGGTCGAAAGCTTGACGTTGAACGCGCCGTCGAGGGTGGAGGCGGTCCCGTCGCGGCCGCCGGTGGCCTTGGCGCTGGTCTTGTAGAGCACTTTCACGGACATGGTGGTCTCCCTTCGGGGGGTTGGGCGGTGGTTACGCCGAGTTATATTGCACGCAATTTAATTGCGTGCAATAAGAAAAATATCTGGTCACATTTAATTGTGCGCAATTGATTGTGGGCGCCCCGCGCACCAGAATGTGCAAACAATTCCAGATGGATGAGAAGGTTCAGCGATGGTTCGGAAATCAGCAGGCGATCTGCCCCTTCTGCTGGGCAACCAGCTCTGCTTTGCGGTCTATTCCACCGCGCACGCCTTC
>JAEZEU010000603.1 GCA_023432885.1 Pseudomonadota bacterium
CCCGCCATTCCTGGTTGGAGGCGATCGCGGCCGCCGCCTTGGCACCCTCGATCAGGTCCTTGATCTGCACCTCGCCGCGCGCCTTCTCGTCCGAGCCCTGAATGATCACGCAAGGGCTGTTGCGGCGGTCGGCATATTTGAGCTGGTTACCCATGTTCTTGGGGTTGCCGAGATAGAGCTCGGCGCGGATGTTCGCATTGCGCAGCGCAGCCACCATTTTCTGGTAGTCCGCGACCCGGTCGCGGTCGAACACGGTCACGACCACGGGCCCGAATTCGGGTCGCGTGTCGAGCTTGCCGAGCAGGGTCAGCGCCGCCTGCAGCCGCGACACGCCGATGGAAAAGCCGGTGGCCGGGACCGGCTCGCCGCGGAAGCGCGAGAGGAGGCCATCGTAGCGCCCGCCGCCGCCGACCGACCCGAAACGCACCGGGCGGCCCTTCTCGTCCTTGGTGTCGAGCAGCAGCTCAACCTCGTAGACGGGGCCGGTGTAGTATTCGAGGCCGCGCACGACGGAGGATTCAAAGCGTATGCGATCGTCGTAGAACCCCCCCGAAACCGCTAAGTTTGCAATTTCGCGTAGCTCACTAATGCCTGCTAGTCCATCTTCCGACTTAGCAACTAACTTTTCCCATCCATCAAATCGTGCGTTCCAAGCGATCGTCAGCTTCTCTGCGCGAGAGGCCGAATCTCCAACAAATCCCGTACTTGCCTGAGTCATCAGATAAGAAATGAGAGAATCGATAGCTGAGGAATCGAGCAGCGCGCCTTTGGTAAAATCTCCACTTTCGTCTTTCCGACCTTCGCCGAGCAATTGCCTCACGCCATCAACGCCCAATCGATCCAGTTTGTCGATCGCGCGCAGCACCGTCAGCCTGCGTCCTGCGTTAGCATCGCCATCGAGACCGATTCCCTCCATCACCCCATCGAGCACCTTGCGGTTATTTACCTTCACCACGTAGGAGCCGCGCGGAATGCCCAGCGCTTCCATCGTGTCCGCCGCCATCATGCACATCTCGGCGTCGGCGGCCGGCGAGCCGCTTCCGACGGTGTCGGCGTCGAACTGCATGAACTGGCGGAAGCGGCCGGGGCCGGGCTTTTCATTGCGGAACACGTAGCCGAAGCGATAGGAGCGATAGGGCTTGGGCAGCGCATCGAAATTTTCTGCGACATAGCGCGCCAGCGGCGCGGTCAGGTCGTAGCGCAACGAAATCCACTGCTCGTCATCGTCCTGGAACGAGAACACACCCTCGTTCGGCCGGTCCTGGTCGGGCAGGAACTTGCCGAGCGCGTCGGTGTATTCGAAGGCGGGCGTCTCCACCGGCTCGAAACCGTAGCGCTCATAGACTTCGCGGATCTTCTCGACCATCGCCCGCGTGGCATTGATCGCGGCGGGACCACGATCTTCCAGCCCGCGCGGCAGGCGCGCCTTCAACTTCTGCGGTTTTTTGGGTTTATCGGCCATGGGGCGCGTTGGTATCAGCTATTGTGGGGCGGGCAAAGGCGCGAAAGATGCAGCGCCCCTTACTTCCTTCTCCCCCTTTGGGGGAGGTGGCGCGAAGCGCCGGATGAAGGGTCTGTGTCCGCGGGCTCATAGCGAAGGTCTCTCGCGAAGACAGACACTTCAGCCCGCTTCGCGTTCCGCGAAGCGACCCTCTCCCACAAGGGGAGAGGATAAGAAGTCCTCCTCAGAACACCTTCCGGATCCAGTTGTGCGGGTCATTCGTGCGGCCGTACTGGATGTCGACCAGCTGCTTGCGCAGGCCCATGGCGACCGGCCCGGCGGCGCCGCCGTTAATGACGAAATCGCCGCTGGTGGAGCACACCTTTCCGATCGGCGAGATCACGGCCGCGGTGCCGCAGGCAAAGGCTTCTTTCACCTTGCCGCTGGCCGCATCCGCGCGCCACTGCTCGATCGAATAGGCCTCCTCGCGCACTTGCTTGCCGGCGTCCTTGGCAAGCTTGATGATGGAGTCGCGGGTGATGCCTGGCAGGATCGTGCCCAGCGGCGGCGTCAGCAGCGAGCCGTCATCGAACACGAAGAAGACATTCATGCCGCCGAGCTCCTCGATATAGCGGCGCTCGACCGCATCGAGGAAGACGACCTGGTCACAGCCATGCTCGATCGCCTCGGCCTGTGCGCGCAGGCTCGCGGCGTAATTGCCGCCGCATTTGACGGCGCCGGTGCCGCCGATCGCGGCGCGCGTGTAATTCTCCGACACCCAGATCGACACCGGCGCCGGTCCACCCTTGAAATAGGAGCCCACGGGCGAAGCTATGACCGCAAAGATGTATTCCGCCGACGGCTTGACCCCGAGGAAGACCTCGCTCGCGATCATGAAGGGCCGCAAATAGAGACTGCCCTCGCCGCCCGGGATCCAGGCGCGGTCGATGCGCACGAGCTGCTCGACTGCTTCGATGAACACGGACTCCGGCAGCTGCGCCATCGCCATGCGGTCGGCCGAATCCCGAAAGCGCCTTGCGTTGGCGTCGGGGCGGAACAGGTTCACGCCGCCGTCGTCGCGCTTGTAGGCCTTCAGGCCTTCGAATATCTCCTGCGCGTAGTGCAGGACGGCGAGGGCCGGGTCGAGCGGAAAATTGGCGCGGGATTCGATCCGCGCGTCATGCCAGCCCTTGGCCTGATTGTAGCGGACGATCGCCATGTGGTCGGTGAAAACACGGCCGAAGCCGGGGTCCACCAGCTTTGCCGCGCGGTCCTGCTCTGATGTCGGATTCGACGAGGGGTGGATTTCGAATTTCAGATTCATTGCCTCGCTTCCCGCTGTCGGAGCAGGTGCCGGCTTGCTGGCCAAGGAAACCGCCATGGTTATCTCCCGGATTGGCGCGATCAACGCACCCGCGCCGCGGCGCTGTTTTTGGTTGGCCGAGCCTCGCCCATTCCCGCCTTGCGGCCGGTTACCACAGCCGCAGTCCGATAGGACATGCTTTTGCGGGCTGGCGAAGTCCAGTATGTTTGTCGATATGCCGCTCGACAATCGCACGGTAGATCAATTCGCCGGCCTCAGCTGCCATCGCTGGCTCACTCAGGCCGCCTCAAACGCTGCCGCAAACGAAACGACATAATGTTTCGTTGCGGATGGTCAGTTTTGTAACATTGAACCGAAGTTATGTCAACATGGCTGACATAAATTTCTCAGGGCCGGGCGCCGACCCCGATTCGCGAGGGGCCGAAGCCTCTTCGAACCCCGCCCGCTCGGGCGAATTGCGCTGGGACATCATCGAGCTCCTGTTCTTCGCCTACCGCGACTTCG
>JAEZEU010000613.1 GCA_023432885.1 Pseudomonadota bacterium
TGCCCTGAAGCGGCTCAGGCCTTCACCAGCGGTCCGCGCGAGGGCGGCGCCTTCGAACCGCCGCCGCCATTGGGTCCGCCCGGCGGCTTCGGCTTGCGCGGCGGAGTGCGCTTGCGCGCGCCCGGCAGTTTTTCCGGCTTGGGCGTGACCGGGCCTTCGACGAATTCGAAGCCGATCTTGTCCTTGCCCGTCGCCTCGTCCTTGACGAGCACGACGCGAACGTGGCCGCCGCCCTTGAGCTGGCCGAACAGCACTTCGTCGGCGAGCGGCTTCTTGATGTGCTCCTGGATCACCCGGGCCATCGGCCGCGCGCCCATCTGCTCATCATAGCCGTGCTCGATCAGCCAGGCCTTGGCAGGCTCCGACAGCTCGATGGTGACATCGCGGTCGCCCAGCTGCGCCTCCAGTTGCAGGACGAACTTCTCCACCACCATGCCGATCACGTCGGCATTCAGATGCGCGAAGGAAACGATGGCGTCGAGGCGGTTGCGGAATTCCGGCGCGAATTGCCGGTTGATCGCCTCGTGGTCGTCGCCTTCCCGCTTGCTGCGGGTGAAGCCGAACGCCTGCCGTGCCAGGTCGGCGGCTCCCGCGTTGGTCGTCATGATCAGGATGACGTTGCGGAAGTTGACCTGCTTGCCGTTGTGATCGGTGAGCCGGCCGTGATCCATGATCTGCAACAGCACGTTGTAGAGGTCGGGATGCGCCTTCTCGATCTCGTCGACCAGCACCACGCAATGCGGATGCTGGGCGACGCCGTCAGTAAGCAGCCCGCCCTGGTCGAAGCCGACATAGCCGGGAGGCGCGCCGATCAGCCGCGACACGGTGTGGCGCTCCATGTATTCCGACATGTCGAAGCGCAGCAGCTCCACGCCTAGGGAGGCGGCGAGCTGCTTTGCGACTTCCGTCTTGCCGACGCCGGTCGGACCGGAGAACAGGTAGCAGCCGATCGGCTTCTCCGGCTCACGCAGGCCGGCGCGCGCCAGCTTGATCGAAGCCGAGAGCGATTCGATCGCCTTGTCCTGGCCGAACACCACGCGCTTGAGGGTCTGCTCGAGATGTCTGAGCACCTCGGCATCGTTCTTCGACACGCTCTTGGGCGGAATCCGCGCCATGGTCGCGATCGTGGTCTCGATTTCCTTGATACCGATCGTCTTCTTGCGCCTGTTCTCCGCGACCAGCATCTGGGCCGCACCCGACTCGTCGATCACGTCGATCGCCTTGTCCGGCAGCTTGCGGTCATGGATGTAGCGCGAGGACAGTTGCACCGCAGCCTCGATCGCCTCGTTGGTATATTTCAGCCGATGGTAATCCTCGAAATAAGGCTTGAGGCCCTTCAGGATCGCGATCGCGTCCTCTACGGTCGGCTCGTTGACGTCGATCTTCTGGAACCGGCGCACCAGCGCGCGGTCCTTCTCGAAATGCTGCCGGTACTCCTTGTAGGTGGTTGAGCCCATGCAGCGGATATTGCCGGCCGCCAGTGCCGGTTTGAGCAGGTTGGAAGCGTCCATCGCGCCGCCCGAGGTGGCCCCTGCCCCGATTACGGTGTGGATCTCGTCTATGAACAGGATGGCGTTGGGATGCGCCTCCAGTTCCTTGAGGACCTGCTTCAAGCGCTCCTCGAAATCGCCGCGGTAGCGCGTGCCCGCCAGCAGCGTGCCCATGTCCAGCGAGAACACGGTCGCGGCGGCCAGCACTTCCGGCACTTCGCTATCGACGATGCGCTTGGCGAGGCCCTCCGCGATCGCTGTCTTGCCGACGCCGGCATCACCGACGAACAGCGGGTTGTTCTTCTGGCGCCGGCACAGCACCTGGATGGCGCGGTTGATCTCGGCATTGCGGCCGATCACCGGATCAATCTTGCCGTCGCGCGCCTTTTTGTTGAGGTTGACGCAATAGGTCTCGAGCGCCTCGCCCTTCTTCTTGGCGTCGTCATTGCCCTTGGTCTCGGTCTCCTCGTCGACGCCGCGCACCGGCCGCGCCTCGGAGACGCCGGGCCGCTTGGCAATGCCATGGCTGATATAGTTGACGGCGTCATAGCGCGTCATGTCCTGCTCCTGCAGGAAGTACGCGGCATGACTTTCGCGCTCGGCAAAGATCGCGATCAGGACGTTAGCGCCGGTCACTTCTTCGCGACCGGAAGACTGGACGTGAATAACCGCGCGCTGGATCACGCGCTGGAAGCCGGCGGTCGGCTTGGCGTCGTCGCCGCTGTCGGTGACGAGGTTTTCGAATTCGGTCTCGAGATAATTGACAAGGCTGGTGCGCAGCTTGTCGAGATCGACGCTGCAGGCGCGCATGACGGCAGCAGCGTCGGAATCATCGATCAGCGACAGCAGCAGGTGCTCGAGGGTCGCATATTGGTGGTGACGCTCGTTGGCGATCGCCAGCGCGCGATGCAGCGATTGTTCAAGGCTCTGGGAAAAAGTTGGCATTCGCGTCCTCTGTAGCCCCCGCCATCATGATCGCCCTTACCCTCTCAGGCAACAGCAACCTTTGTCATCTCAGCCATATAGTTACGCCCGATCATGGCGAAAGCCCGGCCTGGAAACACGAGTTTTCCTCTGGAATCTCTCGCAACGCCGTCACACTGTGGCCCGATACCCCCGGCGTTCACCGGGGTACCGTCCGCGACCATCAACGATTTCGATGCAAGACCCGTTCCGATTTTAACGGACCGGCAGAACAAGAACTACTTCTTTTCCATCACGCACTGCAGCGGGTGCTGATGCTTGCGCGCGAAATCCATGACCTGCGTCACCTTGGTCTCGGCGATCTCGTAGGTGAACACGCCGCACTCCCCGATCCCGTGGTGGTGAACGTGGAGCATGATCTTGGTCGCCGCCTCGACGTCCTTGTTGAAGAATCTCTCCAGGACATGAACGACAAATTCCATCGGCGTGTAGTCGTCGTTCAGGATTAGCACGCGATACAGGTTCGGGCGCTTGGTCTTCGGCTTGACCTTGGTAATGACCGAGGTCGAGGGGCCACTCGGCCCTCCCGGCTTTTCGTCATTGCCCATTCGAGGTGCGGCCGAGGCAATGAGAGATGGAACAGTGCTGGAAGCTGAGTGCAACATGGCGCAGGTGTTTGAATTCCACGGTAAGCCGGACAGCGCCCGATCTGCCCGAAAGGACGCCCTCTGCAGACGCCGTCTCGCGGGTTCCCGAACACACTTCTTAGATCTCCGTTCCCCGGGCACAATCCCGTCATGCCCTACCGGTTTCATGAATATGGGCCCGTACCCGGCCTGCCGCAAGCGCTCCAGGCGCACCGCGGACAAGCCGATTCCCGGGGGGCGGCGACCGATCCAAGGTTAATCAATCCTGCCTGATTTGACAAAAAAATGCGGCGGCCATTTAGCGGGCATTGAGGATGCCGGAGGCTTTCCGGTCCGATCCACCCGATCCAGACGATTGAATCGGCATTTCCGCGATCGGTTTTACCAGTCATTTAGCGGGCCGCGCCGAACTAACGGGGTTAGAACCCAAATTCGGTGACAGCCATGTCCGGTGCATCCGTCTCCCGTAAGTTTCGCGCAGCCGCGTGCCGGTTCACCGGCGCGCGTGAAGGCAATATCGCGGTCATTTTCGCCCTCTCCGCGATCCCGATCATCAGCTTCGTGGGCGCAGCCATCGACTATACCCGCGCAAACGCCGCGCGCTCGTCGATGCAGGCCGCGCTCGACTCCACGGCGCTGATGCTGTCGAAGGATCTCAGCGCCGGCACGATCAACTCCTCGCAGATCAATGAGAAGGCAAGCGCCTATTTCAGCGCGCTTTACAATAACAAGGACGCGAACGGCGTCTCCGTCAACACGACCTATATACCTCCGAGCGGCTCGAGCCCCGCCACGATCAAGATCGACGGGTCCGGTTCCATCGTAACCAATTTCATGCGGATCGCCGGCTTCCCGAACATGGGTTTCGGCACCTCCTCGACCACCACATGGGGCAACGTACGCATGCGCGTCGCGCTGGTGCTCGACGTCACCGGATCGATGAGGGACGATGGCAAGATGGACGCGCTCAAGCCGGCCGCCAAGTCGCTCGTCGACCAGCTGAGCAAGCTCGCCACGACCGACGGCGACATCTACATCTCGATCGTGCCGTTCGCCAAGGACGTCAACGTGGGCGCGAGCAACTACAACGCTTCATGGATCGACTGGAGCCTTTGGGATGCCGCCAACGGCACGTGCAGCAACACGTCGT
>JAEZEU010000025.1 GCA_023432885.1 Pseudomonadota bacterium
ATGCCTGCGAGAAGCGCCTCAACGGCCATGGCCGCCTGTTGATCCGCCCGTCCGGCACCGAGCCGGTCATCCGCGTGATGGCCGAAGGCGACGACCGCATCATGGTCGAGGAAGTCGTCGACGAGATTGTGCACGCGCTCGGCCAGGCCGCGGCGTGAGATCTCCGATAAGCAGGCTTGATCGCCGCCGGGCATTCCCGCTGATTATGCGCGCCTGCAACTCAGCCATCGTGCAATGAAGCTGGTCGGCGCGGCGCGGCCCGCGTAGGAGAGGGGAGTTTCTTTCCGAATCCCGCAAGGAATTGCCTTGAACAAGCCCGTCAACGTCTCCGAAGAAGCGCTGGCGACGCCGGTGCAGGCGCCGGAGGTGACGGCACAGGCGCCGTCGCGGGCGCTGGTGGCGGGGCCGGCCTATATCGTGCTCGCCGGCATCTCGTTCTCGCACTTCCTCAACGACACCATGCAGTCGTTGATCGCCTCGGTCTATCCGATCCTGAAGGACAACTACGCGCTCGACTTTGCGCAGATCGGCATGATCACGCTGGCCTTCCAGTTCACGGCTTCGCTTCTGCAGCCCGCGATCGGCCATTTCACCGACAAGAAGGCGCAGCCCTTTTCGCTGGCGATCGGCATGGGCTTCACTTTCTTCGGCCTGCTTCTGCTTTCGGTCGCGCATCACTACGGCATCATCCTGGTCGCCGCCGCGCTGGTCGGGCTGGGCTCGGCGGTCTTCCATCCGGAATCGGCGCGCATTGCGCGGCTGGCTTCCGGCGGCCGCTACGGTTTCGCGCAATCGGTATTTCAGCTCGGCGGCAGCTTCGGCACCTCGATGGGCCCGGTGCTGGCGGCGCTGATCGTGGTACCGTTCGGCCAACCCTCGATCGCCTGGTTCTCGATCATCGCGTTCCTCGCGATCGTGATCCTGGCGCGGATCGGCGTCTGGTACCGGCCGCAGGTCGCGGGCAGGAAAGCCGCGAAGTTCGAGCTGCATCCGGATCATCCGGATTCCCGGCGCGTGAAGATCGCGCTGGCCGTGCTGGTGATGCTGTTGTTCTCGAAGCAGCTCTACGTTTCCAGCCTTTCGAGCTATTACATCTTCTATCTCATCGACAGGTTCGGCGTCTCGACGCAGGCGGCGCAGCTCTATCTCTTCATCTTCCTTGCTGCGAATGCGGCCGGCGCCTTCTTCGGCGGGCCGCTCGGCGACCGTTTCGGCCGCAAGTACATCATCTGGATATCGATCCTCGGCGCGTTGCCGTTCACGCTGGCGCTGCCCTATGCGGGGCTTGCCGCCAGTGCGGTGCTGACCGTGTTCATCGGCCTCATCATCTCCTCGGCGACGGCGTCGATCATCGTGTTCGCGCAGGAGCTGATGCCGCACAGATTCGGCATGATCTCCGGCGTGTTTTTCGGCGTCGCCTTCGGCATCGGCGGTCTGGGCGCGGCCGTGCTCGGCAAGCTCGCCGACTACACTTCGATCGGCTTCGTCTATCACCTCTGCGCGTTTCTGCCGGCGATCGGCCTGCTCGCGGTGTTCTTGCCGAAGATGCCGCGGCAGCTGCACTGAGAGATTGCGGAGACGTAAACGAGCGCGATGTGCATCAACACATCGTTAGTAAATATGGTGGCCTTCCCCCGTTTTGTCATGGCGCAAATGCATCGATCGCAAGCGCGTTGACGGCTGCGGCAAGAGCCGGTCAGAAAATATCAACCTTAAAAATTAGGGTTAAGTGCCGCTTAAACATTTGCTGTCATCGTCCTCAGCGTGAGTTTTGAATGTGAGGCGTCCTGTTTGCCTCACCGGACAAAGGGACGAAGCCAATGCGTAGCGTTAAGTTTTTCATTGCCGCAGGAGCGGCCACTTTGATCTCCTCGGCGGCGTTCGCCGCCGACATGCCGATCGCGCCTCCTCCGGCCTATGCGCCGCCTGTCATCGAGGATTTCGGCGGGTGGTACCTGCGCGGCGATATCGGCTTTTCCAACCAGCGCGTCGACCGACTCAACAATGCGCTCGATGCCGGCAACCTCACCTCGGTGCAGAAGAACAGCTTCAACACCGCGGGCATCTTCGGGCTCGGTGCAGGTTATCGCTTCAACAGCTGGTTCCGCGCCGATATCACCGGTGAATTCCGCGGCAACTCGCAGTTCTACGGCACAGACCAGATCAGCTATGTCGGCGGCGTAGGCACCGATACCTACCGCGCCACGAAGTCGGAATGGGTTGTACTCGGCAACGCCTATGTCGATCTCGGAACCTGGTGGTGCGTGACCCCGTTCATCGGCGCCGGCATCGGCGGTGCCCGGGTCTCGATCTCCAACTTCACCGACGCGGGCATCGCCAACAACGGCGGCGGTGCGCTGCCGGGCCTGGCGCTCGCCGACGACGTCGCGAAGTGGAATTTCGCCTGGGCGGCGCATGCCGGTCTCGCCTACAAGGTCTCGCCGAACTTCACGGTCGAACTCGCCTATCGCTATCTCGACATGGGCAATGGCATGACCGGCGACTTGCGGACCTTCGACGGCGTCAACCTCGTCAACAACCCGATGACGTTCAAGAGCATCACCTCGCACGACCTCAAGCTCGGCGTGCGCTGGAATCTCGACAACCCGCCGCCGGTGTATCAGCCGCCGCTGATCCGCAAGGGTTAATCGCTTCTCACATCTGTTAATGGTTGCGAACGGCGCGGGAATCTCTTCCGCGCCGTTTTGCTTTGCGCGCAGCGCATGGACCGCGCGAAAGAGAGCGCCGCAAAGCGCGCGCACGAAACGATTGGTTAAGGTTAAC
>JAEZEU010000035.1 GCA_023432885.1 Pseudomonadota bacterium
TTGAGACGATGCGCCGCGCCTCCTGGTCGAGCGGCGTCATCAATTCGCGCTCGGCAAGGCGGATCATGTCGGCGCCGTCGATGATGTCGCCGGAATGCTCGGTCAGCGCGGCGCGGGCGCGCGCCAGGTGTGGGTTCTGGTGCGCGAGTTTGAGGAGATCATGGACCACGGCGCGGCTCTCCGCGCGATCATCGCTGGCGATTACCGCACCCGCACGCGCATGCAGCTTCTCGATCGCAGCCAGCCGCATCAGCCCGAACAGCTCGCGGCCGGTCACCACCGCCAGCGCCACGCCTGCGGCCGCGGCAAGGCCCAGGCCGAGATAACCAAGGCTCTCGCTGCGCGCAAAGAGATCCTCGATCAGCTTGACGGTGCCAAGACCGGCGCCGAGCAGCACGAGGCCGCCGGTTGCGATCCAGAACAGCGTGCCCCAGCCGAAGCGGCGCCGCACGGGAACGACGGGTTGCGGCTCGATCGCCGCCGGCAGCAGCACGGGATCGGGTTCCGGCGTGATGCGCACCGTGCCGCGGGCGAGGCGTCCGGGCTCGTCGGCATCCACCACGACCACATTGACGTCGTCGAGCTTGAACGTCGCGGGCCTGCGCGTTTTCTCGCTCATTGCAGTCGGTCTCCGATCAGGAACTGGAGGGCGCGGTCAAGGCGGATGTGAGGCAGCGTGGGCTCGGCGTCGCCTTCGCGCTCCAAATGCGGCGGGCGGAAGCGCAGGAAGCGGAAATCCGTCTTCTCGGAGGGTGTGCTGGAAAGGCCGCGGAAGCCGTTGTCCTTGAACAGGGCCTCGGGATCGGCGGGCAGGTCGCCCGGAAAGGTCGCGACTTCCGTCTCGCCGTCGAAGAACTCGCCGTTGGCGCTTTCTCCCGCCGCCGGCGTGCCGAGGATCGACGGCAGCTTTTCACGGCCGCGCGTGACCATCGCCTCGCGGGTGGCGCGTACCGCCGCAAGCGCGACCACGTCGATGACGGCCTGTTCGTGCTCGGCGCGCTCGGCGGCCCGCGCCACGATGCGGCGCAGGATGGCTTCCAGACGATCGTGGCTGGAATGGTGCAGATGGTCGGCCTTGGTGGCGGCAAACAGGATGCGGTCGATGCGCGGCCGGAACAGGCTGGAGAAGAAGGTCGAGCGCCCGATGCGGAAGCAGTCGAGGATGCCAGCGAGCGCGGCTTCCAGATCGTGCAGCGCTTCGGGGCCGGAATTGAATGCGGCGAGCGCATCGACCAGTACGATCTGGCGGTCGAGACGCGCGAAATGATCCCTGAAGAACGGGCGCACCACGGCATCCTTGTAGGCTTCATAGCGCCGCACCATCATCGCCCATAGCGAACCGTCCGGCGCGCTCCCGCCTGCGGGTACCTCGAGCGGCGCGAAGGTCAGCGCCGGCGAGTTGGCGAGACTGCCGGGCATCAGGAAACGGCCGGGCGGCAGCAGGCTCATGGCAAAGCGCTCGTCGCGGCAGGCGCGAAGATAGTCGGTGAACAGGCGCGCCGAAGTCAGCGCCGCCTGCTCGTCGGCCCGCTCTTCGGCCCACAGCGTCGCCAGGTACTCATGCCACGGCGCAGCCAGTTTCTTCCGCGGACCTTCGCGCGACAGTGCAAGGCTCTCCGCCGACCATTGCTCGAAACTCTTGTTGAGCAGCGGCAGGTCGAGCAGCCATTCGCCGGGATAATCGACGATGTCGAGGGTCAGGCTGCGTTCCGCGCCGTTCTGCCGCTGGTAGTCGATGACGAGGCGCAGTTCGCTGATGTCGGTGGTCGAACTCGGCCAGCGCCGCTCCGCAATAAGCGTGCGGACATGGTTCTCGTAATCAAACCGCGGCACCGCATCGTCCGGCTGCGGCTCCAGACGGGCACGGGCGATCCGCCCGCCGGCATAAGCCTCGAACACCGGAAAGCGGCCGCCGCGCGTCAGCCCGTGGATCAGTGCGGTGATGAACACGGTCTTGCCGGCGCGCGACAGGCCGGTGACGCCGAGTCGGACCGTGGGATTGAACAGCCCATCGCCGTAATCCCACAATGCCCGCGCCGACAGCCGAGCCTCCTCGAGGATGTCATGGAAACTGGGAGGCATGCGGCGGCAGTCGAGACCCGGCGTGAGGAAGGCTATTCCATAACATTATCGTTACAAAGGTGGCGATCGGCGCACCAAAATCAAGCACCAGCGTCATATCCCCGCGAAGTCAGCATCATGGGCGCAAGGCAGGGGATGCTGGGATCATCCGCTGCCGGATGATGACGATTTGAGGGCGGGGCAGGTAGGTCCGGAATGGCTTCGTTGACCGGAAATGCCTCATGATCTATCGATCCGAAAGGAGCAGCAGCCAGGGCCGACATGACTGTTTTCCGACTGAAGCAACTGGCCTCGTCGTCGTTCCATGCGGCGGCCGGCGCCGTGAACTGGAATTTCGACCGCGCCGAGCTGATCGCCGACGGCGTGGTGCACATCGTCGGCATCTGCTTTGGCCTGATCGCCGGCACCGTCCTGATCGTGCTCGCTTCGGTCTATGCCACGGCACTCGATATCGTGGTCTCCGCGGTCTATGTCGCGGGCCTGCTGGCGATGCTCGGCCTGTCAGCGACCTATAATCTCTGGCCGGTCTCGCGCGCCAAATGGGTTCTGCGCCGTCTTGACCATTCCGCGATCTATGTGCTGATCGCGGCGACCTACACGCCCTTCATCATGCAGTTGAATGGAAGCCTGCTGGCGATCGCGCTGCTGGTTGGCGTGTGGTGCGCGGCGATTGCCGGCATCGTGCTGAAGCTGAAATATCCCGGAAGGTTCGACGGTTTGTCGATCGGGCTTTACCTTGCCATGGGCTGGAGCGGCATCATGCTCTACGATTCCATGGTGATGGCCTTGCCGACGCTCGCGGTGTGCTTCATCGTCGCAGGCGGCGTGTTCTATACGCTCGGCGTGGTGTTCCACGCCTGGGAGCGGCTGCGTTTCCAGAACGCGATCTGGCACGCCTTCGTGCTGGGCGGTGCCGCCTGCCACTACACGGCGGTGCTCGACATCGTCCTGCAGTAAGCGCTAAGAAACAGCGATAACAAGAAAGCAGGAGAGCGCCATGCAGGTGGCTGGCAAGGTTGTGGTCGTCACGGGTGGCGGCAATGGCATCGGGCGTGCGATGTGCGAGGCCTTCCATCGCGCCGGTGCCGCCAAGGTGGTGGTCGCCGACATCGATCCCAACGCCGCGCGCGCCGTGGCGGGCACGATCGATGGCGCGGCCTTCAAATGCGACGTCGGCAAGGAACAGGACGTCTCGCACGTCATCGAGGAGAC
>JAEZEU010000121.1 GCA_023432885.1 Pseudomonadota bacterium
TCGCGCCGCGCGGATCATGGATGAAACCCTCGGCCGCGGAGGCGCGTGATGCGCACGATGACGACAATCGATCGCCGTTCGGTGTTGGCCGGTTGTGGCGCGCTGATCGTCAGCTTCTCGCTTGACCGCGCACTCGCCCAGGGGCGGTCTGACGCGCAGGCCGCCGCACCCAGGAGGCCCGGCAGCCTCGCCACCGCCCCGTATCTCGATTCCTGGATCCGCATCGATGCGGACGGCGCCATCACGGTGTTCACCGGCAAGGCGGAGCTTGGCCAGGGCCTAAAGACAGCACTGCGCCAGATCGCAGCCGATGAGCTCGATGTGCCCGTCGATGCGATCAAGCTCGTCACCGCCGACACAAGGCTCACGGCCAACGAAGGTTACACCGCGGGCAGTCACTCGATGCAGGACAGCGGTACCGCCATCCAGAACGCTGCGGCGCAGGTCCGAGAACTCCTGATTCAGGAAGCCTCGCGCCGGACCAATCGCGCCGCCGACGCGCTGCGGACCAAGAACGGGGCGGTGGTCGGTCCGGACGGCACCCGCCTGAGCTATGGCGAACTGGTCGGCTCCGAACTGCTGCATGTGCAGGCACAGCCGAATTCGAAGCTGAAGGATCCTTCCAGCTTTGCCGTGATCGGCCATCCGGTGCCGCGGGTCGACATCCCCGCCAAGGTGACGGGCGGTGCCGCTTATGTGCAGGACATACGCTTGCCGGGCATGCTGCATGCACGCGTGGTGAGGCCGCCCGGTTATAGCGCGCAGTTGAAGGACTGCGATACGTCCGCCGTCGCGCGCATGCCGGGCGTAGTCAAGGTGATCCGCGACGGCAACTTCCTTGCCGTCGTTGCGGAAAAGGAAATTCAGTCGATCAAGGCCATGATCGCGCTTGCCGCCGCCGCAAAATGGCAGGAGCGCGCGAGGCTCCCGCCGCAGGACGATCTCCCGATGGTGCTGACGAAATTGTCCTCGCAGGACTTCACGATCCTGGATCGACACGACGCCCCCGTCATGCCCCAAAGGACGATCGAAGCGAGCTATACGCGGCCCTATCAGTGTCACGCATCGATCGGGCCGTCCTGCGCGGTTGCCCTGTTCGCGGACGATGCGATGACCGTGTGGAGCCACACGCAGGGCGTCTTTCCTGACCGGCAGGCGATCGCCGAAATGCTGGGCATGCCACCCGAGCAAGTCCGCGTGATCCACGTCGAAGGCTCCGGCTGCTACGGCCACAATGGGGCCGACGATGCTGCCGCCGATGCCGCGCTGATCGCCCGCGCCCTGCCGGACCAGCCGGTGCGCGTGCAATGGATGCGTGAGCAGGAGCACGCGTGGGAACCGTTCGGCCCCGCGATGGTGACGAAACTGAAGGGATCACTCGACGCCAACGGATCGGTTGCGGAATGGGGCCACGAAGTCTGGAGCAATACGCATTCCATGCGGCCGGGCGGAGCGGGCGCCCTGCTTGCGGCCCAGCACAAGGATCGTGCGATCCCCGCGCCTCCACCGAAGCCGCTTCCCCTGCCCGAAGGCGGCGGCGATCGCAACGCGATCCCGATCTATGCGTTCGCCAACGCGAAGGTCGTGCATCACTTTCTTGCCGAGATGCCGCTGCGGATTTCAGCCCTGCGGGCGCTCGGCGCCTACCACAACGTCTTCTCGATCGAGAGCTTCATGGATGAGCTGGCGACCCTCGCCGGCACCGATCCCGTTGAGTTCAGGCTGAAGCACCTCAAGGACGAACGCGCGCGCGCGGTCATCGAGAAGGCGGCGGAAAGCTTCCAATGGGGAAAGGAGCGCAGGCCGGCTCAAGGTCGCGGCTTCGGCTTTGCCTTCGCGCGCTACAAGAACCTTGCGGCCTATTGCGCGATCGCCTCGGAGATCGTGGTCAACCGCGATACCGGCCGCGTGCGCCCGGTGCGCGTGGTCGCCGCTGTTGATGCCGGGCAGATCGTCAATCCCGACGGATTGGCCAACCAGATCGAAGGCGGAATCGTGCAGTCGATCAGCTGGACCCTCTATGAAGGCGTGTCCTTTGACGACAAGAGGGTGACCAGCATCGACTGGCAAAGCTATCCGATCCTGCGCTTCAACGCGGCGCCGGACACCATCGACGTCCAGCTCATCAACCGTCCCGGACAACCCTTTCTTGGCAGCGGCGAGGCAGCCCAGGGACCTGCGGCGGCTTCCGTTGCCAATGCCATCGCAAGCGCCACCGGAAAGCGTCTGCGCGACCTGCCGCTGACCCCGAAGCGCGTCAAGGAGGCAATGGAGACGTAGGCAGCCGCAGCGCGACCTCGGTTACCTGCCGTTCGCGAGGGTGAGTAACGAGCCGCACAGGGCGGCGCATTGCAAGCACGTGATGGGTGCGATCGCGGTTGCCGGCGCATTCGAGGGCGGGACTGTTCATCGCGATATCCTCGCCCACCAAAGGCTATCGCTGCGCAATGGCAACGCAAGCCGCAGGTTGCACAAGCAGCAACGCTCATGGAGCCCTCTCGAATAGAGGCCTTCTGCTTTTGCCAAGGGAGTCAAGCTGGTAGGATGGCGGCTGCGACAATACCCTGAGGACGCCGTTGCACATGGACATGCTGGTCAAGCTCTACGCGCTGCCTGACTCGCGCGAGGCGTATGAGAGCCTGCGCAATGCAGGCATCACGACGCGACGCGCGCTGGCTCCGGAATAGCACAAGGTCGTCGCCTGGGTGAAAGAGCGTTTCAGCGAGCATTGGGCAAGCGAAGTCGACGTCGCGTTTGAGCGGCAGCCCGTCACCTGCTTTATCGCCGTCAGG
>JAEZEU010000131.1 GCA_023432885.1 Pseudomonadota bacterium
GCCGAAGGCAGCGCCGATGGCGAGGCCGAGGGTGACGAACTCGACTCGGAGGGCGACGATACCGCCGTCGAGGACGAAGCCGCCTGAAAGGATGGCGAAAGCGACACTTGAAACGAAGAGCCCGGCGTGACGCCGGGCTCTTTGTTTGTTTGGAGCGGCGTGCGCTTGTGCCACCGTCAGTCATCGCGAGGCGCAAAGCGACGAAGCAATCGAGAGCGCCGCCAGCGGCAATATGGATGCTTCGCTTCGCTCGTAATGGCTTCGTTTCGCTCGCAACGACGGTTGGGACGTTGATCCTCACGCCGCCAGCGCGTCGGGATTGACCTCGCGCCTGGCAACCTCGGTCAGGAGCGCATCGGCGCGCTTTTCTTCCTCGAGGGACAGTTGCAGCATCTTCTGCTCGTCGCGCAGATTGAGCTGGCCGGCCAGCGCCGCCGCCGTTCCGTAGGCGGCGATCTCGTAATGCTCGATCCGTTGGGCGGAGGCGATCAGGCCCGCGTCGCGCAGATTGTCGCTCTTCAGCATTGCCAGCATCTTCATCGTCTCTGCGATCAGCGCCTGCATGGCCTGGTCGACATGTGTGCCGGGATTGGCGCCGTGCTTCAACAGGATCGTCTCCAATCTTGCCGCCTGCGTCTCGGTTTCAGCGCGATGATGAATCAGCGCGCGTTTCAGGTCCGGATGCGAGGCCGCGCCCGCCATGCGCAGCAGCACGTTGCAGAGCTGCTGCTCGGCACTGAGTAGCTCCTGGAGTTCGGCCAGGAACAAATCCCTGAATTTGCGGATTTCCATGGCGCTCTCCCTTGTGGGTGGGGAATAGGAGGGGCGGATGCGCGCCTGCCTCGCTACGAAAACGAAGGTCGCAGCGCACCGTTCCAGCCATCGCGCTGTCGCGGATTGAAAACAAGCCCGGCGGTAACGCCGCGGCGCCTTTCGGGCGGGCTTTGCGGATTGCCGCGGCAGCTGTCGTTCGACGGAATCTGCGCCGTAACGGCCTTGGTCTGTTTAGAACTCGCTGTGGCTCCAGCGATGCAGCAAACCGCCTGATGGTTTATTGGATGCAGATCGTGCGCTTTGCGCTTATCCCGGACGGCAGCCATGGATGAGGCGTCGCCGCCTTACCGCCCCGCCGCGCCGTCGCGCCGCACGCCTCCGGCGGTTTCCTCACGCTTGACTTCGGGGAACAGCCACATCGCGAAAATCATGAAGGCGCCGAGGAAGGCGACCGCATACTGGATACGATCGTGGCCGAGTGCGTGCTGCCAGTAGACGGCGATCGCCGTCACCAGGACCACCAGCCCCGACAGCGCGAGCTTGATCTTCACAGGCATGGCTCAATCTCCCCGACGGTCTACGACATGTTGGCCCAATTGAAGCCGCCGACCTTCGCCAGCGCGGCGAGCGCGATCGCCTGAACGCCGGCAAGCATGATCAGTCCGGCGCGGCCATCGCGAAAACGCACCGGCAAAGCCTCGAACAGGCCCGGGGCGAACAGCACGACGAGCCCGCCGACGACGACCAGCGTGCTCCATTTCAGCTCGCTATAGCCGTAGAAGCCGGTAGTGGCCGCGAGCAGGATCAACAGCGCCGCATTGCCTGCGACCAGCAATGCGGCCAGCTTCGACCTTGCCGTATCGGGGCGCGCGCGCAGCGGAAACATGCCGGCCAGGACCAGGAAAGCGAGCGCGCAACTGGTCGCGAATGCCGCGAAGTAGAGCGATGACACCCAGTGCGGTTCAATGGCGTCCATGGCCTTGCCTTGCCTTGCGGAAGCCGGACCTACTCGGCCGGCGTGGCGTATCCGGCCGGCGCCGGCCTTCCGGGCTTCGGAGTGCGCGAGGTCTTGCGCATGTCGGTCTTCACGAAGCGGGTGTCATAACCGTTGAAGAGGTGGCCGAGCAGACCGCGGTTCAGGTCCGAGGTGCCGAACAGCCAGTCCATGACCGGGAATGTCAGGTTCATGTTGCGCTCCATCATGATCGACTGATTATGGTGGGCGGTATGATGGCGCCGTATCGTGTTGACGAACGGCACGTTGCGCACGAACCAGTTGTCGTCGACATGGCAGCAGAAGTGCATGAACTCGTAAATCAGGTACATCGACGTCGTCGTCGAAATCAGGAGCCAGCCAACATTGGGCGAGACCAGGAAGCCGAGCACCAGCGCCGGCGGAATCGACATCATCGTGAACGTCACGAGCGCGTAGGGCGGAAAGAACGTCACGCGCCAGTCGTGGTGATCGGCGAAGCGCATCTCCTGCTCGGTGAAGAACTGGTGATGCATCAGGGTATGGCGGTTGTAGATCGCCCGGAACGCCTTCACCTGCGAGGGCCGGTGCATGACATAGCGATGGATCCACCATTCGAAGAAATTGGCGAACAGGAACGTCACCGGAACGATCAGCAGTTCCCACCAGCGCAAGTCCCTGACGTTGGCGAAATAGACCGACAGCGCGGTGAAGCCGATCACGTAGATGACGAAGACATGTACCCAGCCATTGTACCAGCCGGCGATCCGATAACGGTAGTTTGCCCGGTAATTGCGCTGCCGCTCCGTCATCGGGCTTGAGGATAATTCCATCGCTCGTCTCCGTGGGTGTCTTTCCAGGGCAAATCCGCAGGTTGCACGCTCTGATATATCACCAATCTATTAGACCGGCAACGGTCTGTTTGGCCGCAGCATTCGTCCGAAAAACCGCTTGATGCAATGTCGCTGATATATTTATGGTATGGCAAGTGGCGCGCGGCAGACGCGCCCAATCAGGGGAGGCATTCGCCATGAGGCTGACGCGCCGCGACTTTTCCAGGATCACCGGTATGGGCATCGTGGCTGCGGCCGCGCCGGGGCTGTTTGCACCGGCGCTGGCGCAGGCCAAGCCGCTGCGCATCGGCATCATTGCACCGCGATCGGGCGCCGCCGGCACTGCCGGCGAGTGCGGCATCCGCGCGGTGCAGTGGGCCGCGGAGCGCATGAACAAGGATGGCGGCATCGCCGGCCGCAAGATCGAACTGGTGATCGAGGAAGAGACCAACCCCAAGGATACCATCGAGCGGCTTCGGCGCTTGATCCTGCAGGAGAAGGTCGACGCCATTCACGGCCTGATCTCGACCGGCGTCAGCCTGGGAGTCGCGCCCGTCGCCGAGGAAGAGCAGGCGCTTGTGGTGATGTGGGATGGCACCACGCAGGATGGCGTCAAGGAGATGTTGCCCAACCCGAAATACGTGTTCCGCTCCACCGACAATGAATGCGAAGCGGTGATGGGCTCGCTGCTGGCGGTCAAGCATTTCAAGGGCAAGTTCAAGCGCGTGGCCGGCATCAATCCGGACTATTCCTACGGCCGCAACAACTGGGAAGCGTTCCGGCAGATACTGGCGCGCTACGGCATCGAGGCCGAATTCGTCGCCGAGCAATGGCCGAAAGTCGGCACCATGGACCTGACCTCGCACATCGCCGCGCTGAAGGCGGCCAAGCCCGACTTGATCTTCTCCTCCATGCTGTTCGCCGACCTGCCTGTCTTCATGAAGCAGGGCCATGCCGCGGGCCTGTTCGACGGAGTCAGGCTGGTGCTGCCGGCGGCCGGCTGGCAGATCAACCAGCTGAAGAAGGAGTTCATGCCGGAAGGCATCATCTTCGGGCACAACACGCTGTATTTCGATCACCCGCAGGGCTCTGCCCTGCAGAAGGCCTTCGTGCAGGATTACATGGACCGCTACAAGGAAGCGCCGCATTGGGAAGCGGACCGCGCCTATTTCGCGATGGCCACCTACAAGGCCGGCGTGGAGGCCGCGCAGAAGGCGGCCGGCAAATGGCCGACCCAGGATCAGGTGGCCGAGGCGATGCCGGGCCTCGAGGTCGAAAGCCTCGGTGGCAAGGGCCGCTTCCGCAAGGACAAGATCGCCGAGCAGGTGTTCTACCAAGGGCCGTCCACCAACACGAACAAGTACGA
>JAEZEU010000193.1 GCA_023432885.1 Pseudomonadota bacterium
GAATGTGCACGGGCGACGCCATGCGGCTTTGCGCCAGCGAAATACCCGATATCGGGCGGGTCACCGCGTGCATGGTCCGAAAGCGCTCGCAAGTGTCCGCCGGCTGCCGTGCCGTGATGGATCGCGAAGCTGCAGCGCGCAGAAGCAGGCGGGCTGCCTACGATTACGATTGAAGCCTCGCTTGAGAGGGCGCTGAAGGGGCGTGCCGGTTCGGTCCGGCGCGCACCGGGCGGCGCAAGGCAATCTCAATAGCGACGATAGCGATGGTGGGAGTAGCGGGGACGGGGATAATGGCCATGGCGCCCGTACGCAGAGCGCCAGCCGTAACTCGTATAGGGATTGCCGGGCCCAAAGTTCTGACAGTTGGCGTTGGGATAGAACTGGGCACACCAACCCGGGTTGGTGATCACATGCTGGGCTGAGGCCGGCGCCGCAAGCGCCAGCAAGGCGGCTGTGGAAAGGATTGCCAATCTGGACATGGTCATACCTCATGTCGTTCTCGATCGATGCTCTCCTGATCAAGAGGCAAAGGACCTTCTGGTTCCCTACAGCCAATCTGCGCAAGAGCAACGGCGGGATCACTGCAGGTTTCGATGACTGCCGGGCGGACCCGATACCGATGCTGCTCACGATGCGGCGGTGAGCGACGCTCGCGCCCGCCCATGCCGACAGATCACCGAATCGCATAGAGTTGCGGACGGGGTAGGG
Organism: Pseudomonadota bacterium; assembly: GCA_023432885.1. Taxonomy (GTDB): domain Bacteria; phylum Pseudomonadota; class Alphaproteobacteria; order Rhizobiales; family Xanthobacteraceae; genus Bradyrhizobium. The sequence goes on from JAEZEU010000193.1 coordinate 709, forward strand.
AAGCGGAGGGCATGATGAAGTTCGCTTCCTTTGAAACCATGCTGGTACTGCTGTCGCTGACGATGCTCGCCCTGGTCATGATGGGCGGATGAAATCCGCTCTCCGTGCTTGCCACGTCAAGACGCCGGGCAACTTCTTGCCGTCATCACCAGGTCTCGCCGAGGTCCTCGATGAACATCAGCGGCAAGGTTTGGGCGTGCGGAAGCTGAGCCGCGGTCAGCGGGCAGACGAAGCGGTCCCGCCCGTGCCGCTGCAGCTCGGTGAGCAGCGCGATCCTTTGCTCGCGTCGGGGCCTCGATCCACGTAATCGCCGATGAAGACAAACTGGGCAGAGAGGTCACCGCTTGCGGACTCGCAGACAGCAAGCAGCCGCCGGAGTTGTCGAAAGCAGCCATGAATGTCGCCGACTGCGAACGTCATTCGACCGGCATCGAGCGTTCCGGAACGGGTGAGTATGGTTAGGCCCCAGCGGGCGGCGCGGCATTAGGCGCGATGCTTATCTGCCATCTCAGCAGCGATCGCCAGTTTACTGCAGGCGGTCCCAAATCGGTGGTGGCTCTTACACGGAATCAGATACGTTCCCCGCCGGGGTGAGGAAGCGGAGACCTGTAATGAAGTTCGCTTCCTTTGAGAATGTGCTTATGTTGGCGACGCTGGCTTTATTCGCGGTGTTCCTGGTGTGGAGCGTCAAGATTATCGCGGCGTGGGCGTAGCGTCGCCCGGATCGGCTTTACGATCGGGAAGTTCGTATGCTTCGGCGAACGATGATTTCCGGTGCGTAAGGCTACGACCATGCCCCGGCGCCGCGGGGGTATTGGGCCAGCCTCGGATGCCAACTTGTCAGCCTGCTTACGGGATTGTGCGTACGTTGGGCCCAGGCAACGAACGCTATTTGATTGTCACCTCTACGACAACGTCGGAGCTTCCCGAAGCCGTCCCATTCTTACCCGTCGCAGTAATTGCAAAAGTATCAGTGCCTCGATATCGAGCCTTTGCCGTGTACTGGTAAGTGGAGGCGTTGACCTTTTTCAGCTTTCCGCGGCTCGGCTTCTTTGAAATTTCCGAGCTCTCTATGGTGCCGGACAGCATGAGGGGGAATTGGCAAGTTTCTTTGGGCATCAGCGCAATCTGTGCGGTCGACTTCTCGCCCCAATTGGCCAGTGTCGCTGACATCGAACATTCAGATGCGGCCAGTGCCAAGGATGCGGACTCGAACCAGATAGCTCCGATGACGATAGAGCGGGTGGCGATGGATAAAGCTTTCATCCGGGGCGCTCCTTAGCAGAAAAGCCACGGGCTCAGCCGCAACGCTTGAGCGGGCATTTCATGAACCCAACATAGAAAATTTTCGGAGCCAATTGCGAATTTTGGGTGGCGGCCCCGTTCGATTTTCGTCGGGCTTCTCGGTCTACGTTAGGGCGATGCTGAGCCGCAATACCGGAGCGTCGAGCCGCGATGAGCGGCAAGCCAAGCCGCCAACCCAACTGCTAGCCCCGAAATAACGCGAAGTAGATCACGTAGAGCCAGCCCAAAATGCCGTGGATGATCGCCCAGAGTATCGAATGGTTGGCCGTGTAGCTGATTGCGATGGCAAGGGCGCTGCCAAAGCTCACGCCCCATTTCGCGCCCTCCGTTCGAACAACGTAGTAACGACTTCCGTTCATGTTCGCTCCATCCAAGTACGGTAATCGCGCTCACCGTTCCTCCGGCCAGCGGTGTCGATGCGACTGGTTCGCTGTCTTCGCTCGCCAGCCTCATCACGGATCTGCCGGAAGTGGTAACGGGCGGTGGCGATCCCGGCAGGATTCGAACCTGCAACCCTCAGAGTAGAAATCTGATGCTCTATCCAGTTGAGCTACGGGACCGGATCGTTTGCGGTGGCACACCCGGCTTTGTAACACTGCCAATATGAAAAATCCGCTGCGCCGCCAAGCCGGTATCGAACCGGTGGGCCGAACCTTGCGACTAAAGCGGGCGGTGGGCGGTCTGGGTTGTGGACCGGCCCCGCTTCATGTCGCACCGAATGACCTTCCGGTGCGGCGCAGGGACCCGTTTGGCAATGCTTTGCGACCTTTTCGCCTCCTCGTCAGCCCGCCATCAGTCCGTCACCTTTTCGCTGTTTTTTAGGCTTCACGCGGCCTTCGTCCGCGGCCCAAGGAGTTTCCCCATGATTGGTTTGCTACGCGCCGCAGCCCTTTGCGTCACGCTGGCGCTTGGCCTGAATTCGGCGCTGGCCGCGGACAAGACCTTCAGGCGCGACGATCTGGCCGATTCCGCGATCAAGCTGGAGGCCGAGATCAAGAGGGAGGCCGGGCCGGTAGCCAAGACCACCGCGACGCTGAAGAGCGACACCGATGCGGCCTTCAGGCGCAATGATTTCCGTTCCGGCCTCGATCTGCTTGGCAAGATCGCGGCTACGTCGCCGGAGGACAGCGGTAATTGGCTGCGCCTCGCCCGCACCATCTTCCAGATCCGTCCTGCCACTTCGACCGAGCGGACTTTCCTGCTCGAGCGGGCCTCGACGGCGGCCTACATCGCCTATCAGCGGGCCGGCAATGCCGGCGAGGAAGCGGATGCGCTGGCCGTGCTCGGCCGGGCGATGGCCGATCGCAAACTGTGGCGGCCGGCACTCGATGCACTGCGGCTGTCGCTCGACATGCGCGAGGTCGCCGATGTCCGCAGCCAGTATGAGAAGCTGCGCGACGAGCACGGCTTCCGCCTGCTCGACTATACCGTTGACTCCGATGGCGCCACGCCGCGCGCCTGCTTCCAGTTCTCGGAGGAGCTGGCCAAACGCGTCGACTTCTCACCATTTGTGACGCAGGCGGGCAATGACAAGCCGGCGCTGTCCTCGGAAGGCAGGCAGCTTTGCGTCGAGGGGTTGAAGCACGGTGAGCGCTACAACATCAATCTGCGCGCGGGACTTCCTGCTTCCGTGAAGGAGAGCCTGCCGAAATCGGCCGAGTTCAACATCTATGTGCGCGACCGCAAGCCGTTCGTCCGGTTCACGGGGCGCGCCTACGTGCTGCCGCGCACCGGCCAGCGCGGCATCCCCCTCGTCAGCGTCAATACGCCGGCGGTCGCGGTCAACGTGTTCCGGATTGGCGACCGTAACCTGATCAATACCGTGATCGGCGGCGACTTCCAGAACACGCTCAGCCGCTATGAGCTTTCCGATCTCGGCGACGAGCGTGGGGTCAAGGTGTGGTCGGGCGAGCTTGCGACCGCAACCACGCTGAACCAGGACGTCACCACGGCTTTCCCCGTCGACCAGGCGCTCGGCGATCTGCAGCCGGGAGTCTACGTCATGACCGCCGCGCCCAAGAACCCCGGCAGCCAGGACGATTCTTCGCTGGCGACGCAATGGTTCATCGTCTCCGACATGGGGCTGACCGCCTTCTCCGGCAATGACGGCGTCCACATCTTCGTCAATTCGCTGGCCTCGACGGAAGCCATTGCGAAAGCCGAGGTGCGGCTGATTGCGCGCAACAATGAAATCCTGGCCACCCGCAAGACCGACGAGGCCGGCCATGTGCTGTTCGAGGCGGGGCTGGCGCGCGGCGAGGGCGGGCTGTCGCCGGCGATGGTGACGGTGATGAGCGAGAAGGCGGACTACGCCTTCCTCAGCCTCAAGACCAATGCCTTCGACCTGAGCGACCGCGGTGTGGCGGGGCGCGTCGTGCCTGCGGGAGCGGACGCCTTTGTCTATGCCGAGCGCGGCGTCTACCGTTCCAACGAGACCGTTTATCTCACGGCCTTGCTGCGCAACGGGCAGGGCAATGCCATCATTGGCACGCCGCTGACGCTGGTGATCGAGCGGCCGGATGGCGTCGAATACCGCCGTTCCGTGCTGCCTGATCAAGGCGCCGGCGGCCGCACCATGTCGATGGCGCTCAATTCCGCGGTCCCGACCGGGACTTGGCGGGTCCTCGCCTTCACGGATCCGAAGGCGGCTTCCGTCGGCGAGACCACCTTCATGGTCGAGGATTACCTGCCTGAACGGATCGAATTTTCCATTACTTCCAAGG
>JAEZEU010000219.1 GCA_023432885.1 Pseudomonadota bacterium
GTCCCGGCGCCACCGGCGGCATCTTGTTGATCATGTTGTGCAGGCCCGGCACCGGATAATTCCAGGTGAAGATCGCGTTCGCCCAGCTCTTGAAGGCGCCGTTGCCCCAGATCAGCATGACGATGCAGACGATGATCCACGGCAGCAGCGCGCTCCACAATTGACTCTGCGTGAGCGGCGTCTTGTCGAGCGGCGCCGCCGCAGTCATGGTCTCGGCCGACTCATCGCGTCCGCGCAGCTTCGGCGAGAGCCACAGCTGCTTCGGCTGCCATACCCGGAGGAAGAGGATCAGGCAGCCCATCGAGATCAGCGAGGCGCCGATGTCGACGATCCAGGGGTTGATGAAGTTCGAGATGACGAATTGCGGGACCGCGAAGGAAACGCCGGTGACCAGGATCGCCGGCCATATCTCCTTCATGCCGCGCCAGCCGGCAAACGCCCACACCACCCAGAACGGCACGATCAGCGAGAATAACGGCAATTGCCGTCCGACCATCGCGCCGAGGATATAGGGATCGAGTCCGGTGACCGAGGCGAGGCCCTGGATCGGCGTGCCGAGCGCGCCGTAGGCCACAGGGGCGGTGTTGGCGATCAGCGATAGGCCGGAAGCGGCAAGCGGCGAGAAACCGAGCCCGATCAGCACCGCGCCCGTGATGGCGACCGGCGTGCCGAAACCGGAGGCGCCTTCGAAGAACGCGCCGAACGAGAAGGCGATCAGCAACAATTGCAGGCGGCGATCCTCGGTCACGCCGCCGACGGCGCGCTTCAACAGTTCGAAGCGGCCCGTCGAGACCGTGATCTGGTAGAGGAAGATGACGTTGAGCACGATCCAACCGATCGGAAAAAAGCCGGTCACGACGCCCAGCAGTGTGGCGCGCAACGACATGTCGGCCGGCATCCCGAAGATCACGATCGTGATTAGGTTGGTGACGATCACGGCGATGATGGCGGCGATATGCGCCTTCACTTTGCCGCTGGCGATCAGCACCAGCAGCGTGATCACGGGGATCGCGGCCGCAATGGTCGACAGGGCCGCGTTGTTGAGCGGGTTATAGACTTGATCCCACATCGGCTTTCTCCGCACGCCATTTTTTGGGCGCACCGCCCGGCGTGAACGGTTCGGCGCGCATGGGCGTTCCAACGGGGGTGCTTGCGGTGCGCCGGACATGCTGCCAAAGCAGGTCGTCACATCAGCGCGAAACCTTCAGATATCCCCGCCCCTCGCCTGCGCCACATGCTAGGATTGGTAGCAGGCCTGCGACAAGTCGCCGCGGACGCGCGATGCCTACGACTTTTGTCGGTGCCTTTGATTTTCAAAACGTTTTCAGGGCCTTGAGCCCAATTCTCCGGAGAAGTGATCTGTGAAAAACATCCGCGCAACGCTCGCGACCGTATGGCGGATCGCATCCCCCTACTTCCGATCCGAGGACAAATGGGCTGGCCGCGGCCTGCTGGCAGCAGTGATCGTCATTCAGCTTTCTCTGGTGGCAATCGATGTGCTGATCAACCAATGGAACAACCGCTTCTACAACGCGCTGCAGGACAAAGACTGGGACCGCTTCGTCTGGGAGTTCGGCGTGTTCTGCGTGCTCGCCAGCCTCGCCGTCGTGCTGTCGGTCTATCAGCTCTACCTCAACCAGTGGCTGCAGATCCGCTGGCGCAACTGGTTGACACAGCATTATCTCGGGGAATGGCTGGAAGGCCCCAATCATTATCGCATGCAGCTGCAGGGCGACGCGGCGGACAATCCCGACCAGCGCATGACCGACGACGTCAAGTTGTTCGTCGATCGCACGCTGGAAATCGGCGTCGGTCTGCTCAGTTCGGTCGTGTCGCTGGCGTCCTTCGTAGTTATCCTGTGGGGACTTTCGGCGTCGGCACCGCTGCATCTGTTCGGCAATGCGATTGCGATCCCCGGCTATCTGGTGTGGGGCGCACTGATATATGCGATATTCGGAACGATGCTGACTCACTGGATCGGCTCGCCGCTCGTCAACCTGACGTTCGAGCAGCAGCAGCGTGAGGCCGACTTCCGCTTCAACCTGGTGCGCGTGCGCGAAAACTCCGAGCAGATCGCGCTGCTCCAAGGCGAAGCGGCGGAGCGCGAACGGCTGTTGGACCGTTTCAGGCGTGTGATCGAGAACTGGTACGGCATCATGAGCCGCACCAAGCGGCTGACCGCCTTCACCCAGAGCTACGCACAGGCTGCGGTGGTGTTCCCCTTCATCCTGGTCGCACCGGCCTATTTCGGCGGAAAGATTCAGCTCGGCGGGATGATGCAAACCGCATCGGCCTTCGACAGCGTCTACAAGGCGCTGTCTTTCTTCGTCACGGTCTACCGCTCGCTGGCCGAATGGCGCGCGGTGGTGGCCCGTCTCGACGGTTTCGAGATGTCGATCGCAAGCTCGCGGCATCTGGCAGCAAGCCCGGCTTCGGTTCACCTCGCGCCCGGCGGCGGCAAGGCGATCGCGCTCAAGCAGCTCTTGGTGCGGTTGCCGCACGGCGAGCCCGTGGTTACAGCCGATGCGCTCACCTTCCGCGATGGCGAGCGTACCCTGATCACCGGCCCGTCGGGCTCGGGCAAGTCGACGCTGTTCCGTGCCATCGCCGGCATCTGGCCTTTCGGCGACGGTACGGTCTCAATTCCTGCCGGCGCCACGCTGATGATGCTGCCGCAACGGCCTTACTTCCCGATCGGCTCGCTGCAAGCGGCGGTGGCCTATCCGGCGAAGCCCGGCGACATTGATGCCGAGCGGGTCAGGCAGGCGCTGCTCGATGTCGGGCTGCCTCAGCTAGCGGGCCGGCTGCACGAGGAGGCGCATTGGAATCGGATACTTTCGCTCGGCGAGCAGCAGCGCCTGGGCGTGGCGCGCGCCCTGTTGCACGCCCCGACATTCCTGTTCCTTGATGAAGCGACCGCCTCGCTCGACGAGCCGTCGGAGGCTGCCCTCTACCGCCTGCTCACCGAAAAGCTGCCGGGCACCACGCTGGTTTCGATCGGCCACCGCTCGACGCTGGATGCGTTCCATACACGCAAGCTGACGCTGGTCCGCGACGGCGACCGCTTTGCGCTGCGCGAGAAGGCGCATGCAGAAGCGGCAAGTTAGAGCCGGCCCAGACGGGCGCTTCGCAATCGGCCGCGATCATCGGCGCGCAAAGCAAGGGGGCGGCAGATCGCTCTGCCGCCCCCAAAACATTTCGAGCTCGCTTACTTCAGGTTGCTTATCGCGGTCAGGTCGGCCGACAGCTTGACGATGCCGGTCGCGCCGCACCAGTTGGAGCCAAAGGCGCTCACGCCGTTGCCCGGGTTGATCTTGGTGACGAAGTTCGGGCTGAGGTTGGTCGTGCTGAAGTCGCTGGTGAAGGCGTTGCAGTCACCCTTCGACAGGTTCGTATCCGAGTAGCGAATATCGAGCGTGAAGACCTTGTAGGTGAAGCCGACACCGACGTTCCAGGTGTTGTAGCTCGGCTCCGGGATACCGTTCGGGAACGGGCCGCCGAACGCGGTCGCGACCGTCGTGCCGTAGAAAGCGTCCGAGGTGCCCAGCCACTGCCGGCCGAATTCACCGGAGATATACATGCCGACGCCGCTGGAGCCGAAGGCGGTCGAGGGCGCGGTCCACTTGCCGGTGATCGACGCATAGTTGCCCCAGGCGCCGAGGTTGAGGAAGTTCGGCGAGTAGTATTCGTTGAATCCGATGGTGAACTGGTCGTTCACGGCGATGTTCAGCTTGCCGTAGACTTCGAAGAAGCTGGCCTTCTTCTTGGCTACGTTGCCGTTGATCGGCAGACCGCCGATCCCGGGCACGCCGAAGTTGATACCCTGGTCGAACGAAGAACAATTGTTTGTCGGAGGGGCCACAAGTCCGTCGTAACCGAAGCATTGCCCGCCGGGATAGATGTAGCCCCAGGCGCCGAAGTCGAAGGCGAAGATGCCGAAGGTCGGGCGGATACCGCCGTAAAAGTCGATTTCGGCCGCGGCGCGGTTCGGGAAAGAGATGCTTTCGCCTGCGACGCCGACATACAATTGCAGGTCCTTGGTGACGTTGTAGCGTGGCTCGAAGTAAACGGCGACTGACGGTTTGTGGTTGGACTGGGTGATACCGCGGAAGACGTAGTCGTTCATGATCGCGGCGCCGAATGCCACATCCCAGGGTTCGAACGGCGCAGGAGGCGGAGCCTTGACCTTCACAGGCATGTCGGCCGCAATTGCTGAACCCGCAGTCACTGCCAGAACCGCGGCAGTCAGTACCAGTCTCTTCATGACGATCCCCATCTCATCTTGAACAGCCGGGCCTCGTTGCCCCAAGGAATCAGAAGACCGACTGCGACCAAAGCTCGCGGATAATCTGTTCCGGGCCATGCAAGGCGGGAAGCAAAAAAGGCAAGCATTTGCCGCCTTTTTAAGCGTTTGGGGTTTTTTAGGAGATGTTCTCAGCGGGTGTTGCTTCCACACCACAATTTTGGCGTCATCTGCCCACGCCGCGCCATGTAGTGCTCGAAAGACTCCCCTGACACGATCGGCTTTGGTGTACCGAGGGAATTCCGGGCGTAATTCCGGGCGCAAAAAGAAAGAGCCGCAGCCTTGCCGCTGCGGCTCTTCTTCCAGAATCACTTGACGCTAGTGGTTGTCGCCGCCGCCGTTGGCTCCGCCGGAGCTCCAACTGGGAGCGGGACTGGGCGTAGCCCAGCTCGGCGCGGGGACAGGCTCGGGCTCTGAAGCCGGAGCTGGCGCAGGCGCCGGCTTGGAGGCCGCCGCTCTCTTCTTCGGCGCGCTCTTTTTCGCCTTCTTCGGGGCGGCGGCCTTGGCTTTCTTGGCGGCTTTCTTGGCGGATTTCTTTGCGGATTTCTTCGCGGCCTTCTTGGCCGACTTCTTGGCCGACTTCTTCGCGGACTTGTTCTTCTTCGCCGCTACGGCCTTCTTGGCTTTTTTCGCCTTCTTGGCCTTAGCCTTCTTCGCCTTCTTAGCCTTCTTCGCCATCGTGATCTCCTCCTGTTGCCCGATCAATGACTATCGGACGTCGCGGATCGACATTGTCTGCTGCGCCATCAGTTCAGCCTCAGTTCAGTGCTGGCCGCGGACCTCCCGTCGCCCAATCGAGAAGCTCAATCGTATGCACCACAGGAACTGATGTGCCACTGGCTATCTGCACCATGCAGCCGATATTGCCTGCAGCAATCACATCCGGCCCGACGCTTGCGATATTGGCGACCTTGCGATCGCGCAATCTGCCCGCCAGCTCGGGCTGGAGAATGTTGTAAGTCCCCGCCGAACCGCAACACAAATGGCTCTCGGGGACATCTTTCACCACGAATCCATTCTTGGAAAGCAATTCTTTCGGAGCGTGCGTGATTTTCTGCCCGTGCTGCAGCGAACAGGCCGAGTGATAGGCGACCGTGAGTTCGCCCTTTTGGCTCGACGGAAGCAGCTCGATTCCGGCAAGATACTCGCTGATGTCCTTGGTCAGCTTTGAGACCTGCGCCGCCGGCGCGGCGTAGTCGCGGTCCTCGCGCAGCAGATAGCCATAGTCCTTGATCACGGTGCCGCAGCCGGACGTCGTCACCAGGATGGCGTCCAGCCCGCCTTGTTCGGCTTCGCGCTGCCAGGCAGTGACGTTGGCCCGCGCGCGGGCGAGCGCATCGCGGTCGTCGCCCATGTGATGGGTGAGGGCGCCGCAGCATTGCTCGTCCTTGACCAGCACGACCTCGATGCCGTGGCGGGTCAAGAGGTTGATCGCAGCCTGATTGATGCGGGGCGCAAGCACCTGCTGGGCACAGCCCTGCAGCAGCGCAACCCGCCCTCGCCGCTCGCCCTGCGCGGCGAACACGCTGCCTGCCGCTGGTCCCGGAGGCGGCAGGCGCCCCGGCGCCAATGACAGCATCGCCTTGATCCGGCTGAATAAAGTCGGATTGACCGAACCCGCTTCGGACTGCGGCAGCAGGCGCAGAAAAGGCCGTCCGATCCGCGCCAGCCACATGCTGTAGCGGAAGAGATCGGGCCGCGGCAGCACCAGCGCCAGCAGCTTGCGCAGCGCCCGCTCCGCCAGCGGCCGCGAATAGTCGCGCTCGATCCGCACCCGTGCCTGATCGACCAGGTGCATGTAGTTCACGCCCGACGGACAGGTGGTCATGCAGGCGAGACACGACAGGCAGCGGTCGATATGCTTGACCACTTCGGCGGTCGGCTTCTCGTTCTTCTCCAGCATCTGCTTGATCAGGTAGATGCGCCCGCGCGGGCTATCGAGCTCGTCGCCGAGCAGGACATAGGTCGGACATGTCGCGGTGCAGAACCCGCAATGCACGCAGGCGCGCAGGATCTTGTCGGCTTCCTTGATGTCGGGATCGGCCAGTTGGGCCAGCGAGAATTCGGTCTTCATGTCTTAAGTCCCCCGCGCCATCCGGCCGCGGTTGAGGATGTTTTTGGGATCGAAGCTTTGCCGCACGCGTTCGGCCAACGCTGCAAGGCCGGCTGCTTGCGGCTGGAATACGTCGATCTGGCGCCGCACGTCCTCGCCCGCCCGGATCAACGTGGCATGGCCGCCCGCGGCCTCGACGCGCGCACGCACGTGGGCAGCCTGCGCATCCGCTTTCGGCGGCACCGCCGCCCAGATCAGCCCCCCGCCCCAGTCGTAGATCACGTCGCCGCCGGTCTCTCGCGCCAGGGCGTGGCCGAGCGCACCGCCGGAGGCCGGAGGGCAAACGATCCGCCACACCGGCCAGGCGCCGAGCGCGCCGTCGGCGGCAAAGGGCAGGACGTCCCGGATAGCATTCCAGCTCTCGGTCGAGGCCGCATCCTCGAGAACCTCCGCGGTGCCAAACTCGGCCATCAGCCTGGTGAGCGATAAGGCACGGCTGGCGGCGGACACTTCAATGCCCTCCAGCCGCAGGAGCGTCACCGCCTGCCCCGCCGGGGCCAGCGCGGCCAGTGTGCCGTTGGCCGGGCGAAACACCGAATTAGGCAGGTGAGCCGCACTCGATACGTCGAACGGCGAACCGAGTGCGGCCGTCATGGCGCGGTTGGCCGTGACATCGTCGAGCCCGCGCAGCACCAGGGTGCGCTCGGCCTCCGGGCGCGGCATCACCTTCAGCGTCACCTCGGTCATGACGGCAAGCGTACCCCAGGAGCCGGCCAGCAACTTACAGAGGTCGTAGCCGGTGACGTTCTTCACCACCTTGCCGCCCGTCCTGAAGCTGTCGCCGAAGCCGGACACCGCATGCGCCCCGAGCAGATGATCGCGGGCGCCACCTGCCCTGATGCGGCGCGGTCCGGCAAGCCCGGCGCCGATCATGCCGCCGATCGTGCCCACGCGGGCAGTGCCGAGCAGCGGCGCGGTGTCCATCGGGTCGAACGCGAATTGCTGGTTCTTGGCATCGATCAGCGATTTGACGTCTGCGAGCGGCGCGCCGGCCTGAACCGTGATGATCAGCTCGCTCGGCTCATAGGAGGAGACCGCGTTGAGCGCGGAGAGGTCGAGCACCGCATTGGTCGCCATTGGCTGGCCCACCTGCCGCTTGGAGCCGTGACCGACGATCTCCACCGGCTGGTCGTTGGCGATGGCCGCACGCACCACCTCCTCGACGTCCTTTGCGTCACGTACTGTTAGGGTGTCCACAACGTTCCGCCCTGTCCTCTTCTCGTGGCGGCCGGCATCCGCATGAAGCCGCCATATCCCCCCTTCTAAAGCGATTGATGGAGGAGACAAGGGCAACGCCCGCCAACGACACTTCGATCGAGATCGAACTCTCAACTGGCACCATTCGTCATCCATCGAATTATTCCGGCAGCAATCCGATGTAGGCATGCGTTCTCAGACAGCAAGTAGAAGGAGCTTCAGTTATGGCGAACTATGCAATGGACCGGAACGTCGGCGAAGCCGTCGCGCGCGGCGGGCTGCTGGTCGTCGCGCAATGGGAGGCCAAGGAAGGTGAGGACGATCGCATCGCCGATATCCTGTCGCGCTTCCTGCCCGAGGCGCAGCGCGAAGAAGGCGCGCAACTGTTCCTGATCTCACGCGCCAAGGACAATCCGGCGCAGTTCCTGTTCTACGAACTGTTCCGTGACGAGGCGGCGTTCAAGGCGCATCAGGAGAGCGCCCATTTCAAGACCTACATCGCCGGGGAAGCGCTGCCGTTGCTGGCCAAGCGGGAACGGGCGCAATACGCGCTGATCTGAGCTAAACAGAAGGGCCCGGCATCCGGGCTCTTTCTCTCTAGAACCGCGGGATATCCGGAAAAGCCAGCTTGCCGGCGTGCACATGCATGCGGCCGAGTTCGGCGCAGCGGTGCAGGGTCGGAAACACCTTTCCGGGATTGAGCAGTCCCTGCGCATCGAAGGCGCATTTCAGGCGCTGCTGCTGCTTGAGGTCGACTTCCGAAAACATCTCCGGCATCAGGTCGCGCTTCTCGATGCCGACACCGTGCTCGCCGGTGAGCACGCCGCCGAGTTCGACGCAGCAGCGCAGGATATCGGCGCCGAAGGCCTCGGCACGTTCCATTTCGCCGGGCTTGTTGGCATCGTAGAGGATCAACGGATGCAGATTGCCGTCGCCCGCGTGAAAGACATTGGCGACGCCAAGGCCGTATTTCTCCGACAGTTCGCGGATGCGCGTCAGCGCCCTCGGCAACGCGCCGCGCGGGATGGTGCCGTCCATGCAGAGATAATCCGGCGAGATGCGGCCGACCGCGGGGAAAGCCGCCTTGCGGCCGGCCCAGAACAGGTTGCGCTCGGCCTCGCTGGTTGAAATCTGGCAGGTCACCGAGCCGCAGCCGAGGGCAATCGCCTCGACACGCTTGATCAGCTCATCGACTTCCACGCTCGGGCCGTCGAGCTCGATGATCAGCAGCGCCTCGACATCGAGGGGATAGCCGGCATGGACAAAGGCCTCCGCGGCATGAATCGCCGGCTTGTCCATCATCTCCATGCCGCCCGGGATGATGCCGGCGCCAATGATCCGCGCCACGCATTCGCCGGCCGCCTCGACTTGCGCAAATCCGACCATCAGCGCCCGCGCCGTCTCGGGCTTCTGCAGGATTCGCACGGTGATCTCGGTGATGACACCCAGCAATCCCTCGGAGCCGGTGATGATGCCCATCAGGTCATAGCCGGAGTTCTCCGCCGACTTGCCGCCGATGCGGATGACCTCTCCAGACATCAGCACGATCTCGCAGCCGAGCACGTTATTGGTGGTCATCCCGTATTTCAGGCAGTGCACGCCGCCGGAATTCTCTGCGACGTTGCCGCCAATCGAGCAGGCGATCTGCGACGACGGATCGGGCGCATAGTAGAAGCCGGCATGCGCCACCGCCTGGCTGATGGCGAGGTTGGTGACGCCTGGTTCGGTCACCACAACGCGGTTCTCGAAATCGATCTCGCGGATACGCTTGAACTTGCCGAGGCCCAGCAGCACGGCGTCCTTGAGCGGGAGGGCGCCGCCCGACAGCGACGTGCCGGAGCCGCGCGGCACCACCTTGATGCCCTGCTCGTGGCAGTATTTCAGAACCTGCGAGACCTGCGCGGTGGTGTCGGGCAGCACCACGACCATCGGCGGCTGGCGATAGGCGGTCAGTCCATCCGACTCATAGGGGATCATTTCAGCGGCGCTGTCGATCACGCCCTCGCCCGGCACGATGGCGCGCAAGGCCGCCACGATGGCGTTGCGCCGAGCGAGCACCGCCTCGTCCGCTGCAGGCATCATGATAGCCATATCGATCCTCCGCTCGCCGATTTATCATGTCAAATCAAGCACGTCTGGCGCGCTTTGGGTAGACGCAGCATGCACGCATCAACACTGCAGATCAGCCTTGCGAATGAAGCCCGTCAAACTTTCGTCGCTTGTCCCGCGCACGCTCGCCGTGTCACAAGCGGCGAGCCATCATCTCCTAGCAATGAGCAGCACATGAAGACCACGACCCTGGGCGCCCTGATCGTCATCGCCGCCTCTACAGTTGCAACGGCAGCCCTGGCGCAAGACGCCGACGCCGGCAAGTCCTCGTTCAACAAATGCATGGCCTGCCACGCCATCGGCGAAGGCGCCAAGAACAAGGTCGGCCCCGAATTGAACGGCCTCGACGGGCGCAAGTCCGGCACCGTCGAGGGCTATTCCTACTCCAACGCCAACAAGAATTCCGGCATCACCTGGAGCAAGGAAACCTTCCTCGAATACATCAAGGATCCCAAGGCGAAGATCCCCGGCACCAAGATGATCTTCGCCGGCATCAAGAACGAGAACGAGGCGAACAATCTCTGGGCGTTCCTTTCGCAATTCGACAAGGACGGCAAGAAAAAGTGAGTTGTTGATCCTCGGCGCCTGCGCCGGGGACCTGCCCCTGATTGATTTCATTGAACACTAATCTGCCGCCGATGCCGTCGCGCCTTCGGCAACATCACCTGCCATCGCCTCGATTTCGCCCACGACCAGCTCGGGCGCGGCGTACTGGATCATGTGGCCGACGCCCTTGAGCACGATCAGCCTGGCGTGTTTGGCGGTCTTGGCGAGCGGCTGCGAATGGATGTGGGTCGAGACCGTCTTGTCCACATCGCCCGCGATGATGGTAATCGGCACGGCGATGCTGCCGTAGCGCGGCGCCTGCTCGGCCATCGCGGCCCGCAAGCTCACAAGATCCCAGGCATTGGCAACGAATTCACGCGGCCGCAGCAACAGGCGTGTGGCGCTGTCCTTGACGAAGCTTTCCGGCATCGGCTGCGGGGCGAACACACTGCGCGCGCCGGAATCGGCGAGCAGGAGCCCAAGCGGAAGCATGATGGTGTGCGCGAGCAACGGGCCGATCACCGGCTTGGTGACGGCGTAATTGTAGTGGCTGACGCCGCCGGGCCAAGGATAGGCCACCGGCGCCAGCATCACGAGGCCTGCGACGCGCTCGGGATGGTCGAGCGCGATGCGCAAGGCCAGTGCCCCGCTCCAGGAGTGTGCGACGACGATCGTCTTGCCGATGCCGAGCTTCTCCAGCGCTTGCGCGATCATGCGGGCCTGCGGCCCGGGCGTCGAATCGGAAAAGTTCGCACGCGTGCTCCAGCCGTGGCCGGGGCGGTCGATCAGGATCACGCGACGGGTTTGCGCCAGCCGCTCGGCGAGCGGGCGCATGACCTCCAGATTGGAGCTTGCGCCATGCAACAGCACGATCGGCACGGCCTCGCGCGGCCCGATCTCGACGACATGCAGCTTGGCGCCGGCCACCTCGACTATTTTTCCCTGCGGCCGGTGGGCACGCTGTGCGAGCACCACGCCGGCCTGCGTAGCCAGCGCCAGGATCGCCAGCACTGCCAGAGCGATCAGCAAGAACATCAAGGGGATCCGGATGGGTCGGGGCACGGAAAAACAATGAGCATGACGCACCCGGGTTTCGCTGCGGAGGGCCAAGTTTTCCACAGGCGGCGGTCGCTGTGGATAGCGGGTTCACATGTCCGTAATTACCCGGTGCTTTCATCTGCACGCGGCATTTTCGCCATGGGTGGGCTTCACCCAAGAGACATGTCACTGCCCGGTCTGTCCCCGCAATGCACAGGAACCGGGCGAGGGACAAAGCGTAGAACGCGAATAGCGGAGGGATTTCAATGCGTACCCTGAACGAAGCAGCCATCGACAAGATCGTGGCAGCCTGCGACGGCGACCTGCGGGGGGCGCTGCAGGCACTCTTGCTCGTCAACGAGCATCTCGAAGCGGAATTAGCCCAACTCTACGCCGTCGTTTCACCGGGCGGGCTCGCCCAGCGGGGCAACCAGGCGCTGCACTGATTCCTCCAGAAGCATGCTCGTCCCGACGGGACTGATCCTTCGGGATCATGCCCCGGCGTCAATCCTTCTTCGCCTCGCCCGGCTCCGGTTCCGGCGGGCACGAACTGATGCCGGACCGTGCAAGCTTCGCGTCGTCGAGCGACTTGTACGGCCCTGAGGTTAACGAGGTGGCGTATTCGCTGCCGCCGCTGGCATAAGCGGGCAGCCCAAACGTCACCGGCTGGCTGGTGACGATGTTGCACTTGCCGGTGTTGCGGTCGCCGGCCACCCAGTATTGATCGGCAAACGCGGCTGTTGCGAACGCGGCCGACGTGATGCCGGCGAGCAGCAGGGATTTCATGGTCGTGCTCCCTTGCATGGGACCCTGCGGCATAAGTCGCGCGCGGGCCGCGAACTTGCCAGCCCGAAAAACAGCCGATCTCAAACGGTAGTTAATAGCGGACGACTAGATATCGCGGCCTTCGACCTTTTCCGTCAGCGATTTGACCATATCCGGCACCTTTTCCAGGTGTGGATTGACGGCCAGCGCCTTGCGGAACGCCTCCAGCGCGCGTTTGTCGTCGCCGACCTCCTGCATGATCATGCCGAGCCCGACCAGCGCGCCAAAATGGCGGGGCTCGCGCACCAGCACCTGCTGGATGTCCTGCATGGAATGAACGAAGTCGTTCTTCAGGTAGTACAGCGTCGCGCGCCGGTTCCAGGCTTCCGTGTAGTCCGGCCTTAGCTTGATCACGGAGTCGAGCAGCTTCAGCGCGACATCCATCTTCTGGGCGTCCATCGCCGTCTTGGCGCGCGACATCAAGAGCGCCGCCGTGTCGCTCGGCGTCTGCATCCAGATTGCCCAGATACGCGCCTCGACGTGCCGCGCGCTCGCCTCATCGGGCGCTGCCTTCAAGGCGCCGAACAGGAAGTCGAGCCCCTTGGTGCGGTCATTGCCGACCTTCGGCAGCTTGCTTGGGGCTTCCGGCAGCTTCTTCTTGGAATCCTTGGGAGGAACGACCCTGGGGTCGCCTTGCGCAACCACCGAGGCCGGCAGCGCGGCCAGCATCGCAACGACGAGGAGCGCCGCGCTGACCTGATGGAGCCGTAGGAATCTCAAACCCATAAGAGAAGTCTAGACGTGAAAAATCGCGCTGCAAAGCAGCGCGATCCTCAAACCGTAGTGAATAGTGGGGCTTGAAAGGCGGCTCAGCCCTGGCGCGCCTTGAACCGGCGCTGGACCTTGTTGATCACATAGACCCGGCCCTTGCGGCGGACCAGGCGGTTGGCGCGATGGCGGCCGCGCAGCGATTTCAGCGAGTTACGGACCTTCATGGGACAATCCTGCAAGTAGCTTTCAAAGGCCGTGGCTCGCGCCCGAACCTGATTTGGCTGCCAAGATGGCGAAATGGGATTTGCCCGGCGGCCAGAGCCGGCCCGGCGACGGGCGGTTTCTAAGGCATCCCGGCCAAATGTCAACCGAAACGGACCGTTTTTGCAGGCAATCGGCTGCGGAACCCCTTGAAAACGCCGTCATTCCGGGGGCTAATGCGCAGCATTGAGCCCGGAATCGCGAGGTTCCGCGTGCGCAAGTGCGCGGGCGTTCGGCCCTGCGAGCCGTCCCGGAACGACGATCCAATCACTGGCAAAACAGGTCGATGGGGAACTCGACCGTAGCCTCGCCCGTGGCGACTTTCTCGCCGCGCTGGTTCTTGACCACGACGTCGATCAGCACCCAGCGCGATTTGGCGGTTGATTGCTTCGCCTTGACGATACCGGAGGGCTGGATGAGATCGCCCGGCTTCACCGGCTTGACCCAGCGCGTCTCGAGCCGGCGGTGGATGGCGCCGGCCGGATATGCCCAGTCGGTGATCATTCGCGAGATCAGACCGAAATTGTTCATGCCGTGCATGATCACGCCGCCGAAATTGGTCTTGCCGAAATTGCCCTTCATGTACTCGTCGTCGAGATGCAGCGGGTTGTAGTCGAGTGAGGCGTCGCAGAACAGGCGGATCGACTCCCGCGTCACGGCGAATTGCGGTCCGTCGATCAGGTCACCGGCGGAAAGGCTATCGAACGTCGTCGTCATCGCGCTCTCCCTAGACCGGCCGAATCGTCCAGCCGCGGCCGGAACAGATTACTTGGCCCTTCTGGTTGAAGAAGACGTTGTCGTGAACGACGAACAGCCTTTCGCGCTTGATGAACTTGTCGAGCGCGCGGGCCTGCAGGGTGATGACGTCGCCCGGCCGCGCCGGGATGTTGTAGCTCCAGGATTGTCCGGCGTTGACGGTGCCGGGCGAGCGCATCCAGTCATCCGCCGGCGTGCAGGAGAACATCAAAAGGATGTGGATCGAGGGCGGCGCGATCAGGCCGCCATAGCGGGTGGTCTTGGCATAGGCCTCGTCGAAATAGACGGGATGGGTTTCACCGACCGCGCGGCAATATAGTTCGATTGCCTCCCGAGACAGCGTGTAAGGGATGGTCTTGCGCGGCTCGCCGGGAACGATCTCGTCCCAGACCTTCCTCACATTGGCGTCTTTCCAGAAATCGGTCTCGAAGGCTTGCGCCTGCGCCATGCCGTCCTCCCGTTTTCGACGGCTCATGCCGTCTTGCCAAGTTTGTTATATGGTATAATCAATTTTCGGGACCCCGAAATCAAGCCGCCCGACCCGAGGAAATCATGCCCAAGCTCAAACTGCCCGACATCGAGAAGGTCGCCGCGATCGACATCCACACCCATGCCGAGGAGCCCTGCGGGCTGCATGCCGATGACGGCTATGACGATTTCCAGGAAAGGATGGCGGAGTACTTCAAGTCACCCAACAAGCATCCGCCGACAGTGCCGGAAACCGCGGCCTATTATCGCGCGAAAAACATCGCCGCGGTGATCTTCCCGGTCGATGCCGAGCGCGAGACCGGTTTTCGCCGCTACAACAATTACGAGATGCTGGAGGTCGCCTCCGATCATCTCGATGTGCTGATTCCCTTCGTCAGCATCGATCCGCACAAGGGCAAGCTCGGGGTGCGCGAGGCGAAGAAGCTGATCGAGGAATACGGGGTCCGCGGCTTCAAATTCCATCCGACCATGCAGGGCTTCTACGCCAATGACCGCATGGCCTATCCGCTCTATGAAGCTATCAATGACGGCGGCGCGATTGCGTTGTTCCACACCGGGCAGACCGGCGTCGGCAGCGGCATGCCCGGCGGCATGGGCATGCGGCTGAAATATTCCAACCCGATGTACATGGACGACGTCGCCGCCGACTTTCCGGATTTGAAGATCATTCTGGCTCATCCCTCCTTCCCCTGGCAGGAGGAGGCGCTGTCGGTCGCGACCCACAAGCCGAACGTCTATATCGACCTCTCCGGCTGGTCGCCGAAATACTTTCCGCCGATTTTGGTGCGCTACATCAACTCGATTCTCCAGGACAAGATGCTGTTCGGCTCCGACTGGCCTGTAATCACGCCGGACCGCTGGCTTGCGGATTTCGCCAAGCTCGACATCCGCGAGGAGATCCGGCCCAAGGTGATGAAGGCCAACGCACGGAAGATTTTGGGCATCTAGCAGGCTATACTCGGCGGCAGCTTGCGAGGTGATCCATGAGAGCTTCGCCGGATCCGTCGTTGCGTGCGGTGCCGATGTCGACCTTGCTAAGGGGCGAGCGCGCCGCCGCCGATCGCCGTGCGCTCGCAAGTCCTGCGGTTCCACCACAGCCGCTGGCCACCACGTCAAATACAACCAGGCGGCGCTCGATCGCTGCATCGACGCATTGCGCAAATTCCTGTATGCGACCATCGACAGCAATGAGAAGCAACTGTGACCATCAGAGCCATCGTGTTCGACGCCTACGGCACGCTGTATGACGTGCAGTCCGTCGCCGATATCACCGAAGAGATCTTCCCGGGCTACGGCGAGATCATCACCCAGATCTGGCGCATCAAGCAGCTGGAATACACCTGGCTGCGCTCGCTGATGCGTCAGTACCGGGACTTTGCCGCGGTGACGCGCGACTCCCTCACCTACACGCTGAAATGCCTCGGCCTGGAGTATGACGAAGCGTCCTTTGCGCGCATCATGGACAAGTACCTGTATCTCGACCTCTATCCCGACGCGATGCTGGCACTGGAGGCAATGGCCGAGAAGAAGCTTGCGATCCTCTCCAACGGCAGCCCCGAAATGCTGAATGCCCTGGTTCGCAACAGCGGTCTGCGCCCTATTCTCGATGCCGTCATCAGCGTCGACGTGAATCGGACGTTCAAGCCGAGCCCCGAGGCCTATGCCTTGATCGAATCCACCCTGAAGATCCCCCCGGGCGAAGTCTTGTTCATTTCCTCCAATCCCTGGGACGTCTGCGGCGCGAAGTCGTTCGGGCTCAACGTCGCCTGGATCGAGCGCGTCACGCCGGAGGCGATGGCGCTGGCGTGCATCGAAAGCGACACGCTGCCGCCACTCACCATGTTCAAGGCGATCCGCACCCAGATGGACGAGCTCGGCTTCGACCCCGATTACCGCATCCGCGCATTGTCGGAACTGCCTGCACTGATTTCCGGAAAGTAACACCCATGAGCATCGAATCCGTCCGCGCCTTCTTCGCGGAGAAGGCGCCGGAGATCACTGTCATCGAATCCGAGACGAGCTCCGCGACGGTGGCACTCGCCGCCGAAGCTTACGGCATCGAGCCGGGCCGAATCGCGAAGACCCTGTCCTTGCGCGTCGGCGATCGCGTGGTGCTGATCGTCGCGAGCGGCACGGCGCGCATGGACAACAAGAAAGTGAAGGCAGCCTTCGGCGGCAAGCCGAAGATGCTGGGCGTAGACGAGGTCGCCGCCATCACCGGCCATGAGGTCGGCGGCGTCTGCCCGTTCGGGCT
>JAEZEU010000251.1 GCA_023432885.1 Pseudomonadota bacterium
ATCACAAGCCCCGATTCAATCCAACCATTCCGCATTCTCCGTTTCTGCCTGCTCGGGCCAGCATGGCCGATCCGGAACGCGATTGGTATCGATTTGCCGTGACGATTCGCCCCTTTTGCGCTAGGCAACGAGGCTAATCTGGAGCCATTGCATGAGCCGCCGCGACCGCGGACCGCGAGAGAAGTCGCGTCATCAGAATGACCGGCCGAGGGCCGACCGGTCCAAGGCAGGTCGGCCGAACGAAGACCGGGGCGGAGCGCGGCCGCATCGCGCTGCGCCGAAGGGAGACCGTCGGTCGGGTGGCGGCAAGCCGCCGCGGATTGCCGAGCCGCGCCGTCAGAGGCCCGCGCCGGTCCGGACCGAGGCAAAGCCGGAGCCGCAGCCTCCCACGAAAGTGCAGACGGTGGTCGTGACCGCGGACGAGAACAACATGCGCGTCGACCGCTTCCTCGAAGCCCGGTTTCCGGGCCTGTCCTTCTCGCACATCCAGCGCATTGTTCGCAAAGGTGAGCTACGCGTGAACGGCAAGCGTGCCGACAGCAAGGACCGGCTGGAGGAGGGGCAGAGCGTGCGCATCCCGCCGCTGCGGCTGGATGCGCCCAAGGTGGTGGGTGTGCTGTCGGAGGCGGCGCAGAAGACGCTTGCCGCCCTGAAGGAGATGACGCTCTTCGAGGACGACGACGTGCTGGTGCTTAACAAGCCGGCGGGCCTTGCGGTGCAGGGCGGCTCCGGCACTACGCGCCATATCGACCAGATGCTGGAAGTGATGCGCGACGCGAAGGGCCAAAAACCGCGGCTGGTGCATCGGATCGACAAGGAGACCTCGGGCTGTCTTCTGGTGGCAAAGACGCGCTTTGCCGCCACGCAGTTGACCGGCGCTTTCCGTCATCGCTCGGCACGCAAGATCTATTGGGCGCTGGTGGCCGGCGTGCCAAAACCGAAACAGGGCCGTATCTCGACTTACCTCGCCAAGGAGGAGGGCGAGGAAGACACCATCATGCGCATCGCCGAACATGGCGATGAGGGTGCAAGCCACGCAGTCACCTATTACGCCGTGGTCGAAACCGCCGCGCAAAAGCTCGCTTGGGTGTCGCTGAAACCGGTCACCGGCCGGACGCATCAATTGCGCGCCCATATGGCGCATATCGATCACGCCATCGTCGGCGATCCCAAGTATTTCAACAAGCAGCAATGGGATTTGCCGGGCGGCCTGCAGAACCGCCTCCACCTCCTGGCGCGGCGCATCGTGATCCCGCACCCGCGCGGCGGCGTTATCGACGCCACAGCTCCGTTGCCGCCGCATATGCAGCAGTCCTGGAATCTGCTCGGCTTCGACGCCAAACGGTTCGATCCAATCGAAAACGCGCCGGAGGAGTAAGGCCACTGGCTCTTTGTCAGGGCTTGGGCAGCGGCGAGCAGGGCGGCGGTTCCCGCCAATGTGATAATACGCCAGTTGTGATTTCGCCGCGCCCTCACGACGTATGAACGGATGAATCGATTCTTAAAATATTGCTGCGTGTGCACCCTCGCGTTGAGCACGGGAAGCGCGCTCGCGCAGATTATCCCGCCAGGCGGCTCGCTGTTCAACCCGCCACCGCCCACGCCGCCGCCTCCGCCGAAGATCGAGGTGCCAGCGATCCCCAAGATGGGCCAACTGCCGGACCGCTCCTACGCGCCGACGGCGCCCCGACAATCCTATGGCGAGCGCTTCAGGCAGTGCCTTGATGAAGCGGCTGCGGCGGGATTGGGCCCCATCGAACGCTCGACATACGCGCGCAATTGCGCCACGCGATGAAACTCCGCGAGTCGCTCGGGGCCGACCCGTTCGGGACCGGCAGTTCCCGAGAGAGTGCAGCCGTCGGCGCGCGGTCGGTCGAGCAGCGTTCCAAAGGCGCGTGTTCGCAAGCCAGGGCGGCGCGAACTTCACCGGCTTTATTTGCGACGGCCGATATCGTACTGTCAAACCTTGGAATATCGCGATTGGCAACTCAAGAAGCGCATGCGTGAACTGTTCGAAGAAGTCGCCGGCCAATCCCCGCTCGATCCCGGGGAAGCGGTGCGCCGCACGTCGCGGACGCCGCAGCGCAAGCGGTTCTACAAGGACGTCGGCGTCGGCGAGGCCGAGGGCGGCTTCACCGTCACGCTCGACGGCAAGCCGATTAAGACGCCGTCCGGCAAGCTCGTTGTGGTGCCGAAGCGCTCGATCGCGGACGCCGTCGCCGCAGAATGGAGCGCGCAAGGCGAGACCATCGATCCCGTGACGATGCCGCTGACGCGTTTTGCCAACAGCGTCGTGCAAAGCGTTGTCGATCGGGCCGAATTGGTTGCCGACGATGTCGCCAAATATCTCGGCTCGGATCTCCTGTTCTATCGCGCCGGGCATCCCGAGGCGCTGGTGGCAAAGGAGGCAGCGCATTGGGATCCGATCGTGTTCTGGGCCGCCGAGACGCTGGGGGCGCATTTCATGCTGGCCGAGGGCATCAACCATGTGCGCCAGCCGGATGGGGCGCTTGCCGCCGCTCGTGCGGCATTCCCAACCGATCCCTGGTCGATCGCAGCGCTCCATGTGGTGACGACCCTGACCGGCTCGGCGCTGCTGGCGCTGGCGCTGGCCAACGGCGTGCGCGAGCCCCGGGATATCTGGACCGCGGCCCACGTCGATGAGGAC
This sequence comes from Pseudomonadota bacterium, assembly GCA_023432885.1. Lineage (GTDB taxonomy): Bacteria > Pseudomonadota > Alphaproteobacteria > Rhizobiales > Xanthobacteraceae > Bradyrhizobium. The sequence continues at coordinate 2,669 of JAEZEU010000251.1, forward strand.
TTCAATATCGAGCAATGGGGGCTCGATGAGGAGGTCGCGTCTCGCCGCGCCGCCCGCGCGATCGATTTCGAAGCGGCGACGCGGATTCTTGACGCGATGAAGGGCTGAGCCCATTTGTGGGCCGTGCGCGGACGTCAGACCGGTCCCCCTATCGTTGCGCGGCACTCGCTGAGGGCTCAATCTCCTCGCAAGGTATCAAGAACCAGAACACGCTACCTTCGCCGATCCGGCTGCTGAAGCCGATCTCCCCGCCCATCGCCTCAACCAGCTGTCGAGAGATGGCGAGACCAAGACCGGTGCCGGATGGGTGTTCGCCGTCTCGACCGATCTGAGAAAACCGCTGAAACAGGCGATGCTGGTGGGCCGTGTCGATTCCTATGCCGGTATCGGCCACCTCGAACCGTAATCGCATTGCGCCTGCACGCGGCTGGTGCATCACCCTCAAGGTGACACTGCCGCGCTCCGTGAATTTCACGGCATTCGACAGCAGGTTGAGCAAGATCTGCCGTACACGCAACGGATCCCCGCGAACGCGAGCGGGCAGATTAGCCGCGATCTCGCTGCGAAGCTCGATGGCTTTCATCTCTGCTTGAGGTCGAATGATGGCGAGAGCGGCTTCGGCTACTTCTGACGGGTCGACCGGAACCTGTTCCAGTTCCAGCTTTCCGGCTTCGATCTTCGATATGTCCAGAATGCCGTTGACGAGTGCGAGGAGCATTTCGCCAGCATATTTGAGCCGCGTTGCCTGATCATGCTGTCGTGGCGTCAGGCTGCTGTGCATGAGGAGATCGGTGACCCCAACGATGGTGGTCAGCGGCGTGCGGATCTCATGACTTATGGTGGCAAGAAATTCAGTTTTTGCCTGGTTGGCCTTCTCAGCCGTCTCCCTGGCGCGGATCGCCGCGTCGGCGCGCTTGCGATCGGTGATGTCCACGAACGCCGAAACTGCACCGCAAGGCTGGCCATGGTCATTGAAGAGGGGTACGGCGCCGCCGAAGATCCAGCGCGACCTACGGCCAGGGAACACGACTTCAAGTTCAGCGCTTTCAATCGTCTCGCCTCGAGCGGCGCGTTGCACCGGCAGATCTTCCGGCGCCAGTTCCCGGCCGTTCATGAGTACCTCGAAATGCGCTGGCCGCTCGCTGTCGGGCGCTGTCAGAGATGGGTTGGCGCCAACCGGGAGCCCGAGGAACTCATAGGAAGCGCGACTGCCTGTGATCGCGCGGCACTCGACATCGTGCGCAATCCAGACGATCGCCGGCACCGTGTCCAGGATGGTCTGCAGCTCCGCCATCTTGGTACGCAGCAGGCCCTCTGTCGCCTTCAGTGCAGAAATGTCGTTATCGACTTCGATCACCCACGTTGCGCTTCCGGCTTCGTCGCGATCGAGCACCCAGCGACTCGAAACGGCAATCGTGCGGCCGTCCCGGGCTCGGTGCCGAAGTTCACCAAGCCAATAGCCCTTACTGACCAGTTCCGCGTTGATCTCATCCAGGCTCGTTGGAAACTCGGTCTTGAGGAGATCGTGGGATATGCGCCCAAGTGCTTCCGCACGGGACCATCCGTAGAGATGCTCCATGCTACTGGACCAGAAGCAAATGCGTCCGTCGAGGTCGCGAACAATCGCATGTGTGAGATCGAAGGCTCGTGTGAATGCCCTGCCGCTGGGGCTTCTAGCGCCTTCGATGTCCCACAGCTCTTCGTAGTTGGCTGCATTTCGGCCGGAACGTTCGCCCGCTGTCATCTGTTCCACACGCTGAGCATTGATTGATCAAGGTGGGCGTTGGCGTAGCGACTGGCTCGGTGGCAACGCATTCCCATTCTTAGATGTAAGCCGGCGACAGTCATATTGAGGCAGGTCAAGATTTTTCTTTTTTGGTCGGTGGAACAGGGATGGGAAACAATGGCAACGCTTCGCGGAAGCAGCCGACATAGACGTCGTTCGGGCAGTCCCAAGAACGTCGTCAGCCCCGTACCCGCGTTCTTGTGAGCCGGTGGCACCGCGGCTCTGGTCCAAAATTTTTGATCTTCGTCGTCGGCGTGACCCGGCGGTGTCGCTCCGGTCTGGCGCAGCGGCGAACGATGGTGGAGCGAAGGCTCAAAACGGCCGTGGGAAGAAGCTGATCAAGCTCGGGCAAGGCGCTGGGCAGTCCGCTTAACGAGAGGTTAACGCCGCTCGGCTAGCTTGGCCGAATGGCGATATCCGTCACCCCAGTTCATCCCGTAGCTCCGGCCCAAGCAGTCGCTGCGGTCACGCCGGAGCCTGTGCTGCGGCCGGGCGCGACGATCGACGCCACGGTGCTGAAGGTGCTCTCCGCCGACCTGGTGAGGATCGCGATCGCCGCGCTCTCTATCGATGTGAAGACGGAAATCCCTCTGCAGGAAGGCCAGGCACTGAAGCTTGCGGTCTCGCAGACCGAGAGCGGCATCCGCCTTACCAATATCAGCGGGGGCACCGTTGACGCTGCGCCTGATGCGGTGACGTTGTCGCCGGACGCTTTGCTCGAGGCGCCCGCGGCGGCCGCATCGAATGCGCCGGCAAAGGTCGTGTTGACACCACTGGAAAAGGCGACGGTCACCATCGCGGCGCAAACGGCTGCGGCGGAGCAGGGCAGCCAGGCGCCGCTGTTCGCCAACCTCGCCAGTCTCGCCAATTCGCCGACGCTGCCGCCGAAGTTACTGCAAGCGATCCGCCAGGTGCTGGCACAGCAGACCGGCCTCGATCCCGATCTCAAGGCCGCTGACATCAAGTCAGCGTTCGAACGATCGGGATTGCTTCTCGAAGCCTGGCTCGCTGCGGGCGCCCTCCCGGCCGGTGGCAGCGCGCCGGATCTGAAAGCCGCGCTGCTGGTGTTGCGGCAGACGTTGCAGAGCGTTCTGGGCGGGCAATTCACCGAGCCAGTGCCATTGTTGCAGGACCAGGCCACGCCCGCGCTGGCGCCGACCGGTGCGCAAAAGCTAGAGCCGCAGGAAACGCCGCTGGCGCAGGCGAGGGGGCCTGTTGCCGACGATGCCGGCGAAACCATCGTTTCCGCCCGATTTTTGAAGGACTCGCCGGCCGCCACGAGCCCGCTCAATCTCCTGCAGAAAGCCACGTCCGATGCAGCATCTGTCGGGAAAGCGGCAACCACCCCACTCAGCACGGTCCAGGGCGGGGACGTCCACACCAACACGCCGCCTCCGCCGTTCCGCGGCGCCTTGCCATCGGCGCAGCCGGTCTCGCCGGCTTCGATCTCGCCGGAGACTCCGCTTGCGCCGGCCGCGCAACGTCTGCTCGCCGACACTGATGCTGCGATCGCACGCCAGACACTGCTGCAGGTCGCCTCGCTGCCGGACCGCATCGATGCACTGCCCCAGCCTGTGCAGCACAACGATCCCGCCGCGCCGCGCTGGAATTTCGAGATCCCCTTTGCGACGCCCCAGGGCACGGCGATGGCGCAGTTCGAGATTTCGCGGGACGGCGGCGGCACCGAGGCTGAGGCGGCGAAGAACGCCTGGCGCGCGCGCTTTACTCTCGACGTCGAGCCGAGTGGACCCGTCCATGTGCTGATAGCGCTGGCGGGCGAGAAGACCTCCGTGCGGATGTGGGCGGAGCGGCCGGCGACTGCGGAAAGACTCCGCGCCGGCAGCGCCGAACTGGCCCACGCGCTGGCGCGGGCGGAACTCAAGCCCGGCGACATCGTGATCCGCGACGGAGT
>JAEZEU010000343.1 GCA_023432885.1 Pseudomonadota bacterium
TGCCGTCCTCGAAGGCGGAGACGATGGTGTCGTGGACATAGCTCTTGCGGCAGATCGCCGGCGTGTTGGAAAGTTCGTCGGCCGCAGCGCGCACGGCTTCCAGCACCTGCTTCTTGCGACCGCGGGCACTTGCCGCCGGGGAAATGCGCGACAGCGATTCCAGCACCACCGCAGAAGCCATAAGGGTGCGGAAATCCTTCAGAGAAATCTTGATGCCGGCGATCTCGCGCAGGAATCCATTGACTGCCGTGGTCGAGACGGTCCGGATCGTGCCGGAGGCATCGCGATATTGGAACATGCGCTTGCCCGGCAGCGTACGCAAAAAGCCGATCGCGCGTACGAGCTTTGCCGCGTCGCACTCCTTGCGCACGGCCTTGCCGCCCTTGGCCTTGAACGTCAGCACAAAGCTGTCCTCTTCCAGCGTGACGTTCGACTTGAGCAGCGTAGTGGCGCCGCGGGTGCCGTTGAGCTTGGCGTAGGATTCGTTGCCGGGGCGGATCGCGGTGCGCGCGATCAGCTCGATCACCGCCGACAATGCGAATTCGCGGGTCGGCTCGTCGCCGGCAAGGTGCGCGGAGACGTTGCGTCGGATCTTCGGCAGCGCTCCGACCAGCCTGGCGAGGCGATGCGCCTTCCGGTGCTCGCGCACCTTCTCCCAGTCGGCATGATAGCGGTATTGCAGCCGGCCGGCGGCATCGATGCCGACCGCCTGCAGGTGCGAATTCGGGTCGGGCGAGTAGCGCACCTCGCGATAGGCGGGCGGCACCGCCATCCGGTTGAGCCGGCGGATGGTCGGCGCATGGCGGATCGTTGTGCCGTTCGCGCGAATGAATGAATAGCCCTTGCCTCGCTTGAGGCGGCGGATGGTGAGCGCGTTCGGCCCGCCGAGCTTGAGACCAAGCTCGCCGGCCAGCGCTTCGACCGTTCGGGGAGCTTGCTTGCGGGCGAGATCCGGAGCGGGCTGCGGCAGTTGTCCGAGCATTTCCGCGAGCGCGACGGCAGGATCGGCGGAAGCGGGCCTGGTCGCCTCGAAATTCTGCTGATCCGTCATCGTGCTAAACGCCTTGCTCCGCAGTTTCTCCGGTAATGCCGATTGTTGGGGCTTAGTTCCGGGAGGGCTTCCGGCCCCCGGGAAGGCGATTTAGGGGGTAAGGACCGGGATTGCGAGTCCCGAATCAGTTACCTGCGGCACCTAAATACCACTCATAGGTCCCATTCGCCCGCTAACGTTGATTTTGCGCTGTCTCAACACGGCGTTTTTATCGCCGTGGTGATGATTCGGTGCGGGCAGGCCAGCAAGCCAAACCAAGGTTTTGAGGCGGACGCTTGTCCCGATGCAGTCCGGCGACGCATAATCGCGCCAACTACTGAAGCCGGCCCCTGCGATCATTTTCGCGTTCGCGAACGCCGCAGGACGCCTTGAAGTTGAGTGGAGGAAAGATGTCCGAGAAGATTTACGATGTGCCGGCCGAATGGTCGAAGCGCGCCTGGATAAACGACGCAAAGTACCGCGAAATGTACGAGCGCTCGGTCAAGGATCCCAACGGCTTCTGGGCCGAACAGGCCAAGCGGCTGGACTGGATCAAGGCGCCGCACAAGGTCGAGAACGTCTCGTTCGCGCCGGGCAACATCTCGATCAAATGGTTCGAGGATGGCGTCCTGAACGCGGCGTACAACTGCATTGACCGCCATCTCGCCAAGCGCGGCGACCAGACCGCGATCATCTGGGAGGGCGACGATCCCTCGCAATCCAGACACATCACCTACAGGGAATTGCACGACGAAGTGTGCCGGATGGCGAACATCCTGCGCACGCGCAACGTCAAGAAGGGCGACCGCGTCACAATCTATCTGCCGATGATCCCCGAGGCGGCGTACGCGATTTTGGCCTGCGCACGGATCGGCGCTATCCACTCGGTGGTGTTCGCCGGTTTTTCGCCCGACAGCCTCGCGCAGCGCATCAACGACTGCCAGTCCAAGGTGATCATCACCGCCGACGAAGGCCTGCGCGGCGGCCGCAAGGTTCCGCTGAAGGCCAATGTCGACGCTGCACTGGAGAAGACGAAGGGCGTCGACTGGGTGATTGTCGTCAAGCACACGGGCGCCAACGTCAACATGAGCCCTTCGCGCGACCTCTGGTACCAGGACGCGGCCGAGGTGGTGACCACCGAATGCCCGTGCGAGCCGATGCATGCGGAAGATCCGCTGTTCATCCTCTACACCTCGGGCTCGACCGGCCAGCCGAAGGGTGTGCTGCACACCACCGGCGGCTATCTCGTGTTCACCGCGATGACGCATCAATACGTCTTCGACTATCACGAGGGCGACATCTACTGGTGCACGGCCGACGTCGGCTGGGTCACCGGTCACAGCTACATTCTCTATGGGCCGCTCGCCAACGGCGCGACCACGCTGATGTTCGAGGGCGTGCCGAACTATCCCGACAATTCGCGCTTCTGGAACGTTGTCGACAAGCACAAGGTCAACATCTTCTACACCGCGCCGACCGCGATCCGCGCTCTGATGCAGGGCGGCGACGAGCCGGTGAAGAAGACCTCGCGCGCTTCGCTGCGCCTGCTCGGCTCGGTCGGCGAGCCGATCAACCCGGAAGCCTGGGAATGGTATCACCGTGTCGTGGGCGACAGCCGCTGCCCGATCGTTGACACCTGGTGGCAGACCGAGACGGGCGGCATCCTGATCACGCCGCTCCCGGGCGCGACGAAGCTCAAGCCGGGCTCGGCGACGCGGCCATTCTTCGGCGTGGTGCCCGAGATCGTCGATGCCGACGGCAAGACGCTGGAAGGCGCGGCGCAAGGCAATCTCTGCATCACAAGATCATGGCCGGGCCAGATGCGGACGGTCTATGGCGACCACGCCCGCTTCGAACAGACCTATTTCTCGACCTACAAGGGCAAGTACTTCACCGGCGACGGCTGCCGCCGCGATGAAGACGGCTATTACTGGATCACCGGGCGCGTCGATGACGTCATCAACGTCTCCGGTCACCGCATGGGCACCGCCGAAGTCGAGAGCTCGCTGGTCGCGCATGAAGCCGTCTCCGAGGCTGCCGTCGTCGGCTATCCCCACGACATCAAGGGCCAGGGCATCTATGCCTATGTGACCTTGATGACCGGCAAGGAGCCGAGCGAGGCGTTACGCAAGGAACTGGTCGCCTGGGTGCGCAAGGACATCGGTCCGATCGCCTCTCCTGATCTGATCCAGTTCGCGCCCGGCCTGCCCAAGACGCGCTCGGGCAAGATCATGCGACGCATCCTGCGCAAGATCGCCGAGGACGAGCCGTCGAGCCTCGGTGACACCTCGACTCTCGCCGATCCCGCGGTGGTCGATGATCTCGTCAAGAACCGCCAGAACAAGAAGGGCGCTCCGGCGTAAGAATTCGCAAACCGGCCGAAAAGCGGCAGTTCAACCAAGGAAAGCAAGGCTCCGGCGACGTCCGGAGCCCTTTTTTGCGCGCAGCCCGGCGGTTCACGCAGGCGTGTCCTCATTGTGTCTTTTTCGGGCCAGGTGTTGTTTTGAAGTCATTTACTTTGATTGGAACATTTTCTTTGTTCCCCCATCGACACGAGGCTCCCCGCCCCACGTGCAAACCGTCCGGTTAGGGGACGCGGTCAAGAATGCATCCGACAGGCTGCCTCCTTCAGCGCCTGCCGAAGAAGTTGCTCTGGTGACAGGGCAACGGGGAATGGAGAGAACGATGTCATTGAGGATTGCGGCGGCGGCCGCCATCACCATCGGGGCGGGGATTTTGATGTCGTCGGCCGCGCAGGCGCGCCCCGAAGTGGTCAGCATGCAGAACGGCGAATATTCGCCGGGCACCATCGTGGTGAAGACCAACGAGCGGCGTCTGTATCTCATTCTGGATAATGGTCATGCGATGCGTTACCCGGTTGGCGTGGGCCGCTCTGGCAAGCAGTGGGCCGGCACTACCCGCATCGACGGCAAGTACAAGAACCCGGCTTGGTCGCCGCCGCGTGAAGTCAAGCGCGACAAGCCCAACATGCCCGATGTGATACCCGGCGGCTCGCCGCAAAATCCGATGGGCGTTGCCGCGATGACGCTCGCCGGCGGCGAATACGCCATCCACGGCACCAACGTGCCCGGCTCCGTCGGCGGCTTCGTCTCCTACGGCTGCATCCGCATGCTGAACGACGACATCACCGATCTCTACCAGCGCGTTTCCGTCGGAACGACGGTCGTCGTGACGCGCTGATCACTGAACGGCGTTGAAGGAAAAAGCCGTGCGGGAAGCGCGGCGCGTGGAAGCGCGGCTTTTTCTCTTTCACCGAGATGCAGTGCCGCACCAGTGATCGCGGTGACCGCCATTGTAGGGTCGCACATGGCCGGCCGCGATCAGCGCCGCTGCAACATTGCCGGTGCGCCTGGTGGCAACGTCGGCTACGACGCGGCCCTGATACTTGTCCGGACCGATATTGTGGATTGTCACATCGCCCTGCCGGAGCAGATCGCGTAGTGCATCGGTCGCAGCTTCGGCCAGCCGCAATTCCTCAGCGCATGCCGCCTTGAGTTCCGGCGCATCGATGCCGCGCAGGCGAACCCGCGTGATCACGTCCTGGCCAGGAGCCAGGTGCACGCGCGCCTCAAATGTATCGCCGTCGATGGTGCGAATGACGTCGGTCGCGCGATGCCGGTCGAGATTGCCCGCAGGCCGCCAGATCGTCTCGAATTCCTGCGACCGGGTGTCGTTCCAGCGCGGCAGACGCAGCCAATCGCGAATCGGCAGAAGGGAAAGTGCCGCAACGAGGAGCGCGAAAATCCACGGCAGCGCGGCCGAAAGCCGCGATCGGCGCGAGCGCGCGCGGCGGATCTGCGGCCGCCACGAATTGAGTCTCTCAAAGGACATTGCAAGAAGCTGGACTGACTCGCCCAATCCGACAAGAGCCGATCCGGCTTCAGAAATCCGAGGCGATGCCCTTGTTCTCCCAATCGCCGTAACGCGTCGGCTCCGGTCCCTTCGGCCCCTGATATTCCTTTTCCATCGGCCTTGCGGTGGCGGCCTGCCGCCGCCGCTCCTCGGCCTCGGCAAGCGCACGCTGCGCCGCGGGGCTCAGCGGCTTGCGTCCGGTCGCGGCTTTTGTGGGATCGTCAGTCATTGCTGGTATGTCCTTCCCGCCGCTGGCGAGGTCAACCCGCGGGCGGCGCGTCCGCATCACAATCGCGAAATCTGATTCCGATTCTTACATTTGGCATATTCACATGCCACAGCTTCGTTGCATTGCGATGGCACGAGCCGAAGCACCACGTCACATAGAACCGCAAGAACATTTTCCGAGCCATGCCGTCACAACGATTCGCAGTCGCCTCTGAAGTGCCAGGTCTTGCGGCACGGAGGATTGCCGCCGACATCCTCGACGGCGTGCTGCACCGGCGCCGGACGCTCGACGACCAGCTCGAAGGCGCAGGCGCCCATCCCGGACTGAAATCGCTCACCGACCGCGACCGTGCGCTGATGCGGCGCCTGGTCGCCACCATCTTGCGCCGGCTCGGCACGCTCGGTCATTTGCTGTCGCGCCTGCTCGACCGCGGCGTTCCGACCGATGCGCCGCGCGCGCAAAGCGCGCTCCTGATCGGCGCGGCGCAAATCCTCTGGATGGACGTGCCCGATCATGCCGCCGTCGACCTCTCGGTCCGGCTTGTGCAGTCGGATCGGCGCGCAGCGCGCTATGCCGGCCTCGTCAATGCGGTGCTGCGCCGCTGCGCGCGCGAAGGCAAGGCGATCATTGAGGACGTCAGCTCGCAAACGCTCGACGTGCCGCCCTGGCTGTTGTCGCGCTGGATCGCGCATTATGGCGAAGCCACCGCGCGCGCGATGGCCACAGCACTCAGCCATGAGCCGTCGCTCGACCTCACCGTGAAATCGGATGGATCGCACTGGGCCGCGCGCCTGCACGGCGAAGTGCTGCCGACGGAAACCGTCCGCACGCTGCTGCATGGTTCGGTGACAATGCTGCCGGGCTTCTCCGAAGGACAGTGGTGGGTGCAGGACGCCGCCGCCGCACTGCCCGCCCGGCTCTTCGGTGACATCAGCGGCAAGAAGATCGCCGACCTCTGCGCCGCGCCCGGCGGCAAGACGGCACAACTGGCGCATGCCGGCGCGCTTGTCACCGCAATCGATCGCTCGCCGGCGCGGGTGATCCGGCTGCGCGATAATCTTGCGCGGCTGTCGCTCGAAGCAGAGACCGTCGTGGCCGACGCGGTCGAGTGGCAGGGCCCGGCGGAAAGCTTTGACGGCATTTTGGTCGATGCGCCCTGCACGTCGACCGGAACCATCCGCCGGCACCCCGACGTGGCATGGCTGCGGCAGGAGAGCGACATTGCGCCACTGGCGGCGCTGCAGAAGCGGCTGCTGCAAAAAGCCGTCACGCTGCTGAAGGGCGGCGGTACCCTGGTCTATTGCACCTGTTCGCTGGAACCCGAAGAAGGCGAAGCGGCCATTGCCGCCCTCCTTGCAACCGAATCCGGCCTGCGCCGGGCGCCGATCACGCCGGCCGAAGTAGCCGGGCTTGCCGAGCTCATCACGCCGGACGGCGATCTGCGTACCCTGCCCTGCCATTTGCCGAATGCCGACCCGCGCCTCGCGGGACTGGACGGTTTTTACGCCGCCAGGCTGGTTAAGGCCTGATTCTGCAGCAGATTTTCCCCTGAACGACCGATTCGGCCGCTTTCAAGGATGGAATGGGGCGCCCGTTTCCGGCTAAATGCGAATCGTAAAGTAATCCCCCTCCCTTCCAAGGCACGGCGTGTCGGTCGCTCAACGCAGACGTATCTCGACGCTGATCATGGGCCGCTTCGCGCGGAACATGATGGCCCGCGCCGGCGGCGGCACGGTCGCGCTGTCGCGGCTGTGGCCCGGCCGTGCCGACCGCCTGATCATCGCCCCGCATGACCTGCGCACCGCGGACGCGACGCGTGCGGCCGAAATCTATGCCGGCCGTTTCGTCTTCGCCGGCAAGATCGTTACCTGCCACGGTCGCTCGATCTTCGATCTCGATCCGCCGTCGGAGGACTGGGAGGTGGCGCTGCTCGGCTTCGGCTGGCTGCGTCATCTGCGCGCGGCCGATACCGCGCTGACCCGCGCCAATGCGCGCTCGCTGGTCGACGACTGGATGTCGAACCCGAGCCGCAAGCGGCCGCTGGAGCGCCGCGCCGACGTGTTGGCACGCCGCGTGATTTCGCTGCTGTCCCAGGCGCCGCTGGTGCTCGGCGACACCGACGGGAAATTCTATCGGCGCTATCTGCGCGGGCTCGCCCGCGAGATCCGGTATCTGCGCTATGCCATGATCGACATCGGCGACGGCGTGCCGCGGCTGCAGGTCCTGATCGCACTGTGCTACGCCTCGCTGTGCCTTGCCAACCAGGCCAAGCACATCCGCGGCGCCTCGCGCAGACTATCCGACGAACTGCAACGGCAGATCCTGCCCGATGGCGGGCACATCTCGCGCAATCCCGGCGCACTGGTCGAATTGCTCAGCGACCTTCTGCCGCTGCGTCAGACCTTTGCGGCAAGGAACATCGCCCCGCCGCCGGCGCTGCTCAACGCCATCGACCGCATGATGCCGATGCTGCGCTTCTTCCGTCATGGCGACGGCAGCTTCGCGCTGTTCAACGGCATGAGCAGCGCGCCGAACGATCTGGTCGCAACGCTGCTGGCCTATGACGACACCCACGGCGTGCCGATGGCGAACATGCCGCACACCGGGTACCAGCGCATCGACGCCGGCGCGCTGACGCTGATCATGGATACCGGCGCGCCGCCGCCCCCGAGCGTGAGCCAGGACGCGCATGCCGGGTGCCTCTCCTTCGAACTGTCGTCCGGGCCGAGCCGGATCGTCGTCAATTGTGGCATGCCGTCCACCAGCCGCGACAACTGGCGCCCCTTTGCACGCGGCAGCGCGGCGCATTCGACGCTGACCTATCACGAGACCTCCTCGTGCCAGTTCGTCGAACTCTCGGCGATGAAGAAGCTCCTGCACGGCGCGCCGATCGTCTCAGGCCCGTCCAGTGTCGAGAGCTCTCGCGAGGCGGTGCCGCATGGCGAATTGCTCACCACCTCGCATGACGGCTATCTCGCGCGCTTCGGCGTGATCCACCGGCGGGTGCTGATGGCCGCGCAGGACGGCTCGCGTCTCGACGGCGAGGACACCCTGTCCCCGGCGCCCGGCGGCAAGATCAAGGGAAGCGAGGCCGACTTTGCGCTGCGGTTTCATCTGCACCCGTCGGTGAAGGCAAGCCGGCTGTCGGATGCGCGCGGGGTGATGCTGGTGATGCCGAACCGCGACGTCTGGACGTTCGAAGCCATGGACGACAAGGTCGACCTTGAGGACAGCGTGTTCCTGGCGGGCAATGACGGTCCCCGCCGTACCGCGCAGATCGTGATCCGGCAGGATGCCCGCCAGGCCTCCTCGATCCGCTGGAGTTTTGTCCGTTCCCCGACTTCGGCAGCCCAGACCACCGCACGCCGCAACGCCAGCCGCGAGCCGGAACTGCCGCTCTAAGACCTTCTACAGCAGCGACTATCCGCTCCCATTGTGAAGCCGGGCGAAAGCTGCTAACCAGCGCGCGCTCGCGCGACTGGCGACTTTGGATGGAGCACCATCGGGAAGCGCGAGATGATGTGCCGCGCGCCTGGGCAGAAGAATCCCCTGACAAAGGACCTTGCCCATGACCGATACGACCCGCCGCGTTTCCCGTGCTCTGCTGTCCGTTTCCGACAAGACCGGGCTGATCGAATTCGCCAACGCACTGGCCGCCCGCGGCGTCGAATTGATCTCGACCGGCGGTACCGCCAAGGCGATCGCCGCTGCCGGACTGAAGGTGAAGGACGTTTCCGACCTCACCGGCTTTCCGGAGATGATGGATGGCCGTGTCAAGACGCTGCACCCGAAGGTGCACGGCGGCCTGCTCGCGATCCGCGGCAACAAGGAACACGTCGCCGCCATGAAGTCGCACGGCATTGCGCCGATCGACCTGCTGGTGGTCAATCTCTATCCGTTCGAAGCCACTGTCGACAAGGGCGCCGGCTTCTTCGATTGCATCGAAAACATCGACATCGGCGGCCCTGCGATGATCCGCGCCGCCGCGAAGAACCACGATGACGTCGCTGTTGTGGTGGAGGCGCAGGATTATCGGGCCGTGCTGGATGAGCTCGCGGCCAATAACGGCGCGACCACGCTTGCGCTACGCCGTCAGCTCGCGGCCAAGGCGTATGCCCGAACGGCCGCCTATGACGCCGCCATCTCGAACTGGTTCGCGGCGCAGAACGGCATGGACGCGCCCGATTTCCGCGCCTTCGGCGGCCGGCTGATCCAGTCGCTGCGCTACGGCGAGAACCCGCACCAGAACGCGGCCTTCTATGCGACGCCGGAGAAACGGCCGGGCGTCTCCACCGCCCGGCAATTGCAGGGCAAGGAGCTTTCCTACAACAACATCAACGATACCGACGCGGCCTATGAATGCATCGGCGAGTTCGACCCCATGCGCACCGCGGCCTGCGTTATCGTCAAGCATGCCAACCCTTGCGGGGTGGCGGAAGGTCCCGACCTCGTCAGCGCCTACCGCAAGGCCCTGGCGTGCGACTCGACGTCGGCTTTCGGCGGCATTGTCGCGGTCAACTGCGTGCTGGATGCGGATGCGGCGCGCGCCATCACCGAAATCTTCACCGAAGTGATCATCGCGCCCGACGCGACGGACGAGGCGATCGCCGTCGTCTCGGCGAAGAAGAACCTGCGGCTGCTGCTCGCCGGCGGCCTGCCTGATCCGCGCAGCAAGGGCCTCACCGCCAAGACCGTCGCCGGCGGCCTGCTCGTGCAGAGCCGCGACAATGCCGTGATAGACGACATGAACCTCAAGGTAGTGACCAGGCGCGCGCCCAGCGATGCAGAGCTGCGCGACCTCAAGTTCGCGTTCCGCGTCGCCAAGCACGTCAAGTCCAACACCATCATCTACGCTCGCGATCTCGCCACCGTCGGTATCGGCGCGGGCCAGATGAGCCGGGTCGATTCCGCGCGCATCGCCGCGCGCAAGGCCCTCGACGCCGCCACGGAACTGAAGCTCGCCGAACCCCTGACCAGGGGCTCGGTCGTGGCGTCGGATGCTTTCTTCCCGTTTGCCGACGGCATGCTGGCCTGCATCGAGGCCGGCGCAACAGCGGTGATCCAGCCCGGCGGCTCCGTGCGCGACGACGAGGTGATCAAGGCCGCCGACGCGCACGGCATCGCCATGGTGTTCACCGGCGTCCGGCATTTCAGGCACTGATGTAGATCGCGTCTAGCCAATGCGGCCGTAGGAATGATGCATTCTTGCTTCGAAGCAAGAATGTTGAAAACAACCCCATGCAAAGTAGCGACGCTCGGGTGCGAGGCTGCGTATTTGCGGCATCGGGTAGCAAACTAATCAAGTATCCACAGGTCGGGGGGAAGCTGATATGCCGAGCTAAAATATATCTTGGAACATATCAGTTGTCCTGATATATAACCATTCGACTCAGAGCAGCGAGTCGGAGGTTATATGAGCGATATACCGGGCGGTACCGACCCCATCACGCAGATGGTCGAGCAGATGAAGCGGGACGCCTTTAGCGCTGGCTGGCAAGCCGCCATGGAGGCCGTGAGCCTCGCAATCTCCGGCATCGAGCGCCCGGAGGGCGTGGGAGAGCCTGGCTCTTTTAGTTTTACGCCTAAGCCACCTAACTCGCAGCAAAACCCCAATTCAGCCTCGCAGCCTACCGTTGGCACGACACCGTGGTTCGTAATGCAGGCCGTGCAGAAGAAGCAGGGCATGACGGGCGCGGAAGTGATCGCCGCCGTTCGTGCCGATGGGCATGACGTAGCAGAACCGCAGATCAGAACGGCGCTGTCCCGTCTGGAAAAGCGCCAGCTACTCGCGAACCGGCATCGCAAATGGTTCTTGAAGTGATGCGAGGTCGTCAAAAGAAAACGGAGGCCGAAAGGCCCCCGTCTCTCTCCGACCAAGTGTGGCACCCCGTTAGCGCGGGGTCGAAAGGTAGGTGGTACATGACAACATAAAGCTATCACGTAACGGAGAAGCTATCGGTCACGTTGCAGCGTGGCTGGTAGCTTCTCCTGACAGGCTAGCTGGACTTCCACCCGCGACGCTTGGGTCCGATCCCCAACCCGTCCATTATTATTTACCAGACTCGAATCTTCAATTCTAGCGCGGGGCTGTTATGCCCCGCGTATTGTCGTTAGCGACGAATGAAGTCCCACCGCTCTCCCGTGCAGTTTTCATTGCCACTAGATTATTCCTGGTCGCCTCCCGGCGGCCCGCCTCAAAGTCCCGAACCGTCGAAACGCCCAGCTCGCGGCTTTTGCAAGCGCGTCTTGAGGCCAATTTAGGCATGCTCGGGCGGCTCGGCACTGTTCCGGGGTTCATGGCCGGAATCAATGGACGCTGCTGGCAACAGGCGGACGCAGGGCGGATATCGCGGGTCGCCAGCGGCTCCGCTGCCTGTCGTAGGGTACTCAGGCATATACGTCTCATCTGGCCCCGGTTGCTCCAATCCTTCGGCGGGCGGAAGGCTTTGGCCTTGAGGGACTCAATCCGATAGTCCGGGTCGAATTGCAGAATGGTGGCGTCCAGCGATCCAAGTCCAGGACCATCTTCCGCAGGGCTTCATGGGCGTTCTCGATATCTCCGGCCAACTCAGCGCGGCGCTTAACCAGCCGTTCCAAACAAATTCGTCCCCTGATACTCCGGGCTCATCGCTGCGCGATGTCCCGGAATGACATCGCAGGTCAGGGGTTCCGGCTCGCGCTTCGCCTGGCCGGGAACGTATTCCGCGGCTCCTCCACCATCATCAGCAGCACCATCCCGACCGTGAAAAACAGGACCAGCACCGCCATGCCGGCCTTCTGGCTGGCGGTCGCCGCCGTGACGGCACCGACCAGGAGCGGACCGATAAAGGACGTCACCCTGCCGGTCAGCGCGAACAGCCCGAAATATTGCGTGATGCGATCCTTCGGCGCGAGACGAATCAGCAGCGTGCGCGCCGCCGCCTGCAGCGGGCCGCCCGCCGCACCGATGAGACAGCCGAGGATAAGATAGGCCTTTTCCGACGCACCGGCGAACAGCGCGCCGCCGGGCTGGGGTGGCGCGACCTTGATGAAGAAGATCTGGTCCTTGTCCACCAGCAGGATGGCGATCACGGCGAGCAGCAACACCACCATGCTGCCGGCGATGACGCGCTTGGGGCCGAGACGGTCGTCGAGCTTGCCGCCGAGCCACGCCCCCAACGTGCCGGCGACCGCAAGCATGATGCCGAAGGTGCCGATCTGCAGCGTGTGCCAGCCAAAGGTGCCGGCCGCATAGATGCCGCCGAAAGCGAACAGCGAGACCAGGCCGTCCGTGTAGACCATGTTGGCGAGCAGGAACAGAGACATCGATTTGCGTTTCGGCAATTCGCGGATCGTGCCTTTCAGCTCGATCAGCCCCGCGTGCAAGGCCTCGCGCACCGGACGCTTTGCAGGATAGTCCGGCGTCAGCAGGAACATCGGCGTCACGAAGACGATGAACCAGACGGCGGTCAATGGCCCCGTGATGCGGTCGCCCTGATGGGTGACGGGATCGAGCCCGAACAGCGGGGTGAGACCGAACAGCGTCCGGCCGGTGTCGGGACTAGCGGCCAAAAAGCCGAGCACGATGATCAGGCTGACAATGCCGCCGACGTAGCCGGTGGCCCAGCCGGTGCCGGACAGCCGTCCGATACGATCCGGCGGCACCAGCGTCGGCATCATCGCATTGTTGAAGACGGTCGCAAATTCGACGCCGACCGCGGCAACCGCATAGGCGAGCAGCAGCGGTAGAATGATCGAGGGATCGCCGGGCCGGCCGATCCACATCGCACTGGCGCCGATGACAAGCAGTGCACCGAACCCGGCAATCCACGGCTTGCGCCGGCCGGATGCGTCGGCAATGGCGCCGAGCACCGGCGACAGCAGCGCGATGCAAAAGCCGGCGGCCGCAGCTGCAAATCCCCACAGCGCCTGGCCCGTGGCCGGATTCGGGGCCACGAAATTTGCGAAATAGGGCGCGAACACGAACGTGGTGATCAACGTGAAATAGGGCTGCGCGGCCCAATCGAAGAAGATCCAGCTGATGACGGCGGCGCGGCGCGGATAGACCGGCATTTCCCCCGCGCGCGCCGCTGCAAATTCCGTCACCGCCATGTCAAGAAGCCCCTCTGATCACAAACAGGCGTTTTGCCTGCCCCGGCCGAAAGCCATATAGCATTCGCGGCGTGGATGACGCCGTATGTTGCCGCATGTCTGCCGGCCGGATTTGATGCGTGGATTGGCGATGAGCTTCCTGACGACCAATGGCTGCAAGAGTTTCGCGATTGTCGTGCTGGCGTTGCTCGCCTGGCCGGCAGATGCGCAGGAGCGCCGCTTCTACACCCCGCCGCCGCTTGAATCGGTGCAGGCCGTAACGGCCGAAAAAGGCATGGTGGTGGCGCAGGAGAAACTCGCCGCAGAGGTCGGGGCGGAAATCCTGCGCCAGGGCGGCAATGCGGTCGATGCCGCGGTCGCGACCGGCTTCGCGCTCGCCGTGACCTATCCGCGCGCGGGAAATCTCGGCGGCGGCGGCTTCATGGTGATCCACTCCGCCGAGCGCGGCCAGGACATCACCGTCGACTATCGCGAGCCGGCCCCGCAGGCGACCACGCAGGACATCTTTCTCGGGCCGGACGGCAAGCCCGATCCGGCGAAGTCGCGCGACTCCGCGCTTGGCATCGGCGTGCCCGGCACGGTGGCAGGCCTGGCGCTGGCGCTCGAAAAATTCGGCTCCGGCAACTTCACGCTGGCCGAGATCCTCAAACCCGCGATTGCGCTCGCGCGCGACGGTTTTGTCGTCACCGACGACATGGCCGATACCCTGTCGGACATGTATCGCCGGATGTCGCGGTGGCCGAATTCGGCAAAGACCTTCTCGAAGGCGGATGGCAGTCCGCTGCGCGAGGGCGACAGGTTCGTGCAGAGCGACCTTGCCTCGGTCCTTTCCGCGATTGCCGAGCAGGGGCCGCGCGGATTCTACCAAGGGCCGGTGGCGGAAAAGCTCGTCAAGACGATCCGCGATGCCGGCGGCATCATGACCACGGACGATCTGAAATCCTATTCGGCGATTCTGCGCGCGCCGGTGCGCGGCAGCTATCGCGGCTATGACATCGTCTCGATGCCGCTGCCCTCTTCGGGCGGCACGGTGCTCCTGGAAACTCTCAACATCCTCGAGGGTTTTCCGCTTGGCGACATCAGGCAGGGCTCGGCAGCATCGCTGCACCTGCTGATCGAGGCCATGAAACGCGCCTACGCCGACCGCGCCCGCTACCTCGGCGATCCCGCCTTTGTCGACGCGCCCACCAATATGCTGATCGCCAAGGACTACGCGGCAAAACAGCGCGCCACCATCGATCCCGCGCGCGCCACCCCCTGGGCGGAGGCGGCGCCGGCAAGGCCGCAGCGCGAGGGCAGCAACACCACCCACTATTCCGTGGTCGATTCGCGCGGCAATGCCGTCAGCAACACCTATACGCTGAACTTCCCCTATGGGGTCGGTCTGGTTGCCGAAGGCACCGGCATCCTGCTCAATAACGAGCTCGACGATTTCACCGCGGCTCCGGGCGCTGCCAACGCCTTCGGCCTCGTCGGTTTCGAGGCCAATCTGCCCGGTCCGGGCAAACGTCCGCTGTCCTCGATGTCGCCGACCATCGTGCTGAAGGACGGCAAGCCGGTGCTGGTCACCGGCTCGCCCGGCGGCAGCCGCATCATCTCCGCCGTGACGCAGGTGATCGTGAACAGCATCGACTACAGGATGAACATCGCCGCGGCCGTCGCAGCACCCCGCATCCATCATCAATGGCTGCCGGACGAGGTGCGTGCCGAGCGCGGCATTCCGGAAGCTGTGCTCGGAGAACTCAGGGACAAGGGCCACAAGGTCGTCGACACGCTCGGCCAGACCTCCGCGAACTCGATTTTCGTCGGCCCCAACGGCCCGCTCGGCGCACCCGATCCGCGAACCCGAGGGGCGTGGGCGGCGGGGCAGTAGCCGACGCTGGGCATCGAGACTTGCTGTGCCGCGACGGTCTGGGTTTGGCACGCCTCCGCACTTAGGGTGGCGTATTGGTCGCCTGCCAAGGGTGGATAGCGATTGGATCAAGTTGAGGCTGATTTCGCCGTCACCACTATAACTGCGGCGCAGGGCAGCGAACCTTTGCGCCGGTAATTGTGCGAATGGCCGCAATCGAAATACATCGAGTCGCCCGGGCCTAGCGTGAAGTCCTCGCCCTCCAGGTTCACCACAAGCTCGCCGCCCAAAACGTAGATGATCTCCGCGCCGGGATGCTCGTGCGGCTCCGACTGCTCGTCTTCCTCTCCAAATTCGACGTAGTAGCCGTTGAGCTTGCGGTCGCTAACCGGATAGTCGAGCGACTCGAAGCGGTAAGCGGGCGAAGTCCGCCCCGCCTTCTCCGGAAGACGAATCCGGTCTGCCTTACGCACCACGGCATGAAGGGGCCGGTCGCTGTCCTCTCTGAAAAAGTGATCGAGCCCGACGCCGAAGACCAAGGCGATGCGCAGCAACGTCGGCAATGTAGGGAACAGGTGCCCGCGTTCGATTTTCGACAGCATCGCCGGCGAGAGACCGGTGTGCTCGCCAAGCTGGACCAGTCCGAGCTTTTTGCGCAGTCGCAGCCGGCGGATCTTCGGGCCGATGGCATAGCCCTCCAGGGCCGTGAGCAGCGTCTCCGACAGCATGGTTTCCTCCGCTTTTGCCGCCAGTTCAAAATGGGTCCAGCTTTTTTATCATCAGGAAAACGATTTTGCATATCACGCATATGTGCGCTTGATGAAAACTCGTTTTCTCACCATTCAATAGCGGGAAGGGAAAAGCGACCCTTCGTCGATAACGCCGGCCAGTCGGCATCGCGGCAATCGTCAAATCACAGGAGTCAAAACATGAGCAGAGTAGGCATTTCGTGGATGGCCGCGGTCGTTCTGACCGTGGCAGGTGTGGCACTTGGCGGCACTTTCGCGCGTGCCAGCAATCAGGACATTGTCGACACGGCGGTCGGTGCCGGCCAGTTCAAGACGCTGACGGCAGCGCTCAAGGCGGCCGATCTGGTTGCTACCCTGAAAGGCCCCGGACCGTTCACAGTGTTCGCACCGACGGACGAGGCATTTGCCAAATTGCCGGCCGGCACGGTGGAGAACCTGCTGAAGCCGGAGAACAAAGCGAAGCTGACGGCGATCCTCACCTACCACGTCGTACCGGGCGTGGTGAAAGCTGAGCAGGTATCGAAGCTCGACCGAGCCAAGACCGTCAACGGTGCGATGGTGAAGGTAGCGACCAAAGGCGGCAAGGTGACGATCAACGACGCTACCGTCGTAAAGGCTGATACTGCGGCCTCGAACGGCGTCATCCACGTCATCGACAAGGTGATCCTGCCTCCCGAGAGCTGATCGGAAACCGATCGCCCGAAGTCGGTCGACAGCCGGTCCACTTTGCTCGCAAAAGCGGACCGGCGTCTTCTTGCCAAGCCTCCTCGCAGGAAGACCAGATCGCTCCCGCTCTTCCAAGACGAGAGACTCACCGAGGTTATTGTCCGAAAACAGTGCGGAAAAATCATCGAATGAAAATGCTCGTAACCGAGCTCGGCAGTTTAGCCTTGTTTGTTGCGCTTGTTCTGGGTGGCGGACTTATCGTCGGTTTCGCGGCTGCCCCCACGGTATGGTATGCGAGGCTCAGCAAGCCGCCCTTCACTCCGCCGAACTGGATCTTTGCGCCGGTTTGGAGCGCGCTTTACATCATGATCGCGATCGCCGGGTGGCGCGTTTGGAGTAAGGGCTGCAACAACGGCTCGACGATGCTGTGGTGGGGTCAGCTGGCTCTGAATTTCAGCTGGTCACCCATATTCTTTGCAGCTCAGCGCACCGATATCGCCCTTGGAATAATCGTTCTGCTGCTGATCACTATAACCGGGTTCATCACTATAACCTGGCGACAGGACAAGATCGCTTCGCTCCTGTTCGTGCCCTACGCCGCCTGGGTGGCATTCGCTTCGTTGCTTAATGGCGCGATCTGGCGGCTGAACTAACACGAGGCTGATCCGGCAACGGCCCGCTCGGCGCGCCCGATCCGCAAACGCGAGGGGCATGGGCGGCGGGGCAGTAAGGTACGCACCGGCGGATGGAATCCGCTTGGGATCTAACACTTTGACTGCTCATAGAGCGCGGTTTATCGTTCCCGAATACTCAACCTATGGCTTTGACGGGGACGAAATGGCGGCTAAGCCCAAGACCAATGTTGTCAATCTTGACGCGCTGATACCGCGCGCCGACTTTGTGGCCAACGGCATGATGCAGCATCCGTTCTGCAATAGTACCTATGCCAACTGACAACCATATATATACCGATGAAGAGACCGCTGACGATGCGACAAGATAATCCGCCGAATGGCGCATGCTCCGCCGCAACCGGACGGTACGACTCACGTCCTCCGAGAAAGAAGAAAGGTGGCGCGGCTCGCGTGGCGGAGAGGGTTTGGAGAGAGGCGCCGCTTGCTCCGCTGAATGTTGCTAAGCGTTAAGCACTCTTGAGCAGGTCGTCATTCCATTGAAGCGATTGCGCGTCACGTCTACCATCAGCGCTTGTGGCTCACCCCTCTCCGCGGCCCTCCCCCGCATCCGCCTTCGCCAAGGCTTCGGCGGACACGAGGGGGGAGGGAGCCCAATCTGCGTGCGTCCCTGACTTGGCATCTCGTCCTCTCACAGGAGTCCTCCCATGGCATCGCTCAAAGGCAAGACGCTGTTCATCT
>JAEZEU010000426.1 GCA_023432885.1 Pseudomonadota bacterium
GTCATACCCCGCGAAGGCGGGGTATCCAGTAATCACCGGCGTCGCGATCAATCACCGCCGCCGCGGCGTACTGGGTCACCCGCCTTCGCGGGTGACGACGGGAGAGTTTGCCTTGACTCTCCCCCGCCAAATCCCGAAAAAGCCCCCTGCCTTGCCCGAACATCCCCGCTTCCGAGGAAAACCCCGATGTCCCTGTCCGCGCTCGAATCCACCGTCAACTCCGCCTTCGATGCCCGCGACGGGATTTCGACGGCGACCAAGGGCGAGGTTCGCGAGGCTGTCGATCATGCGCTCGAACTGCTCGACAAGGGCGAGGCCCGCGTCGCCGAGCGCGAGTCGAGCGGCAAGTGGAAGGTCAATCAGTGGCTGAAGAAGGCGGTGCTGCTGTCGTTCCGCCTCAACGACATGAGCGCGATTCCCGGCGGTCCCGGAAGTGCGTCGTGGTGGGACAAGGTGCCGTCCAAGTTCGAGGGCTGGGGCGAGAACCGTTTTCGCGATGCGGGCTTTCGTGCGGTGCCCGGCTCGATCGTGCGCCGCTCGGCCTTCATTGCGCGCAACGTCGTGCTGATGCCGTCCTTCGTCAATCTCGGCGCCTATGTCGATGAAGCGACCATGATCGACACCTGGTCGACCGTCGGCAGCTGCGCGCAGATCGGCAAGCGCGTGCACATTTCAGGCGGCGTCGGCATCGGCGGCGTGCTGGAGCCGCTGCAGGCCGAGCCCGTGATCGTCGAGGACGACTGCTTCATCGGCGCCCGCAGCGAGGTCGCCGAAGGCGTCATCGTGCGCAAGGGCGCGGTGCTGGCGATGGGCGTGTTCCTCGGCGCCTCCACCAAGATCGTCGACCGCGAAACCGGCGAGACCTTCATCGGCGAGGTTCCGGAATATTCGGTCGTGGTCCCGGGCGCGCTGCCCGGCAAGCCGATGAAGAACGGCCAGGTAGGCCCGTCCACCGCCTGCGCCGTGATCGTCAAGCGCGTCGACGAGCGCACCCGCGCCAAGACCAGCATCAACGAGCTGCTGCGCGACTAGGGCAAGCCGGGCTATGAACGACGCCGTTTCCATCACCCGCGACCTCGTCCGCTGCCCATCCGTCACGCCTGCCGATGCCGGCGCACTCGGCGTCCTCGAGCGCCTGCTGAAGGACGCCGGCTTCGAGGTGCATCGCGTCACCTTCGGCGAGCCCGGTACAGCCGATATCGACAATCTCTACGCCCGCATCGGAACTGAAGCGCCGCACATCACCTTTGCCGGGCATACCGACGTGGTGCCGGCCGGCGACGAAGCCGCATGGAGCCACGGCGCGTTCTCCGGCGAAGTGAAGGACGGCTTCCTCTATGGCCGCGGCGCGGTCGACATGAAGGGCGGCATCGCCTGCAGCGTCGCGGCCGTGCTGCAGTATCTCGCCGACAACGGCGGCAAGCCCAAAGGTTCGATCTCGTTCCTGATCACCGGCGACGAAGAAGACATTTCCGTCAACGGCACGATCAAGCTCCTGAAGTGGTGCGCCGAGCGCGGCGAGAAGTTTGACCATTGCGTGCTGGGTGAGCCGTCCAATGTCGAAGAGCTTGGCGATTGCATCAAGATCGGCCGCCGCGGCTCGCAGTCCGGCACGCTCCATGTCGACGGCGTGCAGCGCCACGTCGCCTATCCGCATCGCGCAGCGAACCCGGTGCCTGACATCTCGCGGCTGATCGTGGCGCTCTCCGACGAGCCGCTCGATCGCGGCAGCGCGCAATTCCAGGCGTCCAACCTCGAATTCACCTCCGTCGATGTCGGCAACGCCGCGAGCAACGTCATCCCCGGCCAGGCGCGGGCCAAGTTCAACATCCGCTACAACGATCTGCATACCCAGCAGAGCCTGCGCGACCTCGTCGACGCGCGGTTGGCGAAGGCCTGCGGCAACCGAATCAAGGCCCGCATCGTCTGGGAGCCGTCGAACTCGAACGTGTTCGTGACCAAGCCCGGCCCGTTCACCGACCTCGCGGTCGCCGCGATCGAGGAAGTGACGGGACGCAAGCCCGAGCTTTCCACGAGCGGCGGCACCTCGGACGCGCGCTTCATCTCGAGCTATTGTCCGGTGATCGAGTTTGGCCTGGTCGGCCAGACCATGCATCAGGTTGACGAGCGTACGCCGGTCGCCGATCTGGAGAAGCTGACGAAGATCTATCGCGGCGTGCTGGACCGGTATTTCGCCTAACGTTGCCTCTTCCTCTGCCGTCATCGTCCGCGAAGGCGGACTATCCAGTACGCCGAGACGTCCAGGCGAAACACGGCCGCCGCGGAATACTGGATGCCCCGCCTGCGCGAGGCATGACAGCTCAGTAATCCACCCGCACCAGATACAATCCCTCGGGCGGCGCGACCGGGCCGCAGGCGGCGCGGTTGCGGGCGGCGAGTGCCGCGGAAAGATCGTCTGATGTCCAGCGGCCTTCGCCGACCCAGACCAGCGAGCCCACCATCGAGCGCACTTGGCTGTGCAGGAACGACCGTGCCGAGGTGACGATCCTGATCTCGGTTCCCTCGCGGACCACATCGAGCTGGTCGAGGGTTTTCTCCGGCGATTTCGCCTGGCACTCGCTGTCGCGAAAGGTCGTGAAATCGTGCTTGCCGAGCAGCCGCTGTGCTGCAGTATGCATGGCGTCCGGATCGAGCCGGCGCGGCACACGCCAGACGCGCCCGATATCGAGCGCGAGGTTGGCGCGCGTATTGGCGATGCGATAGAGGTAGTGCCGCTTCACGGCCGAAAAGCGCGCCTCGAAATCGCCAGGCACGATTTCGGCTGCAAGCACCGCGACCGGATGCGGGCGCAGATGCGCGTTCAAGGCATCGCGCAGGCGGCTCGCCGTGAATGCTTTCGCGATGTCGCAATGGGCGACCTGGCCGAGCGCGTGGACGCCCGCATCGGTGCGGCCGGCGCCATGCACGCGCACATCCTCGCCGCAGGTCGCCCTGGCCGCCGCCTCCAGCACGCCCTGCACCGTCGGCTGATCGGGCTGCAGCTGCCAGCCGGCAAACGGCGCGCCGTCATACTCGATGGTGAGTTTGTACCGGGGCATCAGGCAAACCACGCGCCGGCCTTGAGCGGCGTGCCCCGGAGAAATTCCGCCGCCTTCATCGGCGCCTTGCCGGCGCGCTGCAGCTCAAGGATGCGCACCGCGCCTTCGCCGCAGGCGATGGTAAGCTGGTCGTCGAGCAAGGCGCCCGGCGCGCCCGCGCCCTTGGCGGGTTCACAGCGAAGGATTTTCACGCGCACCGCTTCGCCGTCGACCAGGACCTCGCTCCATGCGCCGGGAAACGGCGACAGCCCGTGGATGTGCCGCAACACGCTATGCGCCGGCTTGTGCCAATCGATCTTCGCTTCCGCCTTCTCGATCTTGGCGGCATAGGTGAGCCCGGCCTCGCTCTGCTCCGTCAGTTGCAGGGCGCCGCGCTCCAGCGCCGCCATCGCGCGCACCATCAGGTCGGCGCCAAGCCGCGACAGCGCGTCGTGCACGTCGGAGGCCGTCATCCTGTCCGTGATGGGAAGCCGCTCGGCCATCGCGACGTCTCCGGTGTCGAGGCCGGCATCCATCTTCATCACCATCACGCCGGTCTCGGCATCGCCGGACATCACGGCGCGGTTGATGGGGGCTGCGCCCCGCCAGCGCGGCAGGAGCGAGGCGTGCAGATTGAAGCAGCCGAATTTCGGCGCATCGAGAACGGCCTGCGGCAGGATCATTCCGTAAGCGACGACGACGGCTGCATCGGCATCGTGCGCGCGGAATTCTTCCAGCGCTTCGGCGGTCTTCAGCGTCGATGGCGTCAGTACGGGAATGCCGAGCCGGCGCGCCTCCTGCTCGACGGGGCTGGCCTGCAGCTTCATGCCGCGCCCGGCCGGCTTCGGAGCGCGCGTGTAGACGGCCGCGATCTCGTGGCCGTGGGCCGCAAGCTCCAGCAGCGTCGGCACCGAGAAATCAGGCGTGCCCATGAAGATCAGGCGGAGCGGCATGACGAATGGTCTCTGATATTCGTCATGCCCGGGCAAGAGCGCGAAGCGCGTCTTCGCGCTAGATGTCCCGGGCATCCACGCCTTACTTCCTGGAGAGAAGACCGTGGATGGCCGGGACAAGCCCGGCCACGACAACTAGATGAATAACCCTACTCCGCCACGCGCTTGGCAGCCTTGGTGAACTTCTTCAGGACGCGGTCGCGCTTCAGCTTGGAGAGATAATCGACGAACAGCACGCCGTTGAGATGATCGATCTCGTGCTGGATGCAGGTAGCATAGAGGCCTTCGGCGTCCTCCTCATGCACCTTGCCGTCGAGATCGGTGAAGCGCACGCGCACGCGCGCGGGGCGCTCGACCTCCTCGTAATATTCGGGAATTGAGAGACAGCCTTCCTCGTAGACCGACATTTCCTCGGACTGCGAGATGATCTCCGGGTTGATGAAGACGCGCGGCTTTGGCGTGGTCTCGCCGTTCTCGTCGCGCTTGGCCAGATCCATGGTGATCAGCCGCAAGGGCTGCGCGACCTGGATCGCGGCAAGCCCAATGCCGGGCGCGTCATACATGGTCTCGAACATGTCGTCGGCGAGCTTGCGGATCTCCGGCGTCACCTTTTCGACAGGCTTCGATACCAGCCGCAACTGCTTGTCCGGCAGGATGATGATCTCTCTGATGGCCATGACGGGCGATTTAAGCGGTTGATTTGCCGGGGTCAATGCGAGCAGGAACCCGTTAAGGCGGCGCTAACCATGATTTTTAGCGCGGCGATAACCATGAAAAATCAGCTTCGCATTGACAATATATGTTCCCTCTTCGTTCGCATCAACCCGCGAATCGGGTTACAAAGGGGCATGAACGAAATTCTCTTCCTGATCGGCGACTGGCCGGTTCGGGTCGCTGACGGCCTGATCGGAATCAGCGCGCTCGCACTGATCATCTTGCTGGCGCTGGTTGTCGTCGTCGCCAGATCAGGCCGGCGTGGCGCGGAGCTCGCAATGGCGCAGGCCATCCGGGCGGATGAGCTGGAAGAGCGCCTGAGCGAAATCCTGCGCGCGCAAAGCGAGCAGACCGGACGGGCCGATGCGATGGCGCAGACGCTCGCCGGCCGGCAGGCGGAGCTGGCGCGCGCCGTCAACGAGCGGCTGGATTCGGTGACTCATCGCGTCGGCCAGTCGATGGAACAGACCACGCGCAACACGATGGACAGCCTGCGCAAACTGCACGAGCGGCTGGGCATCATCGACAACGCGCACAAGAACCTGACCGACCTGACGACGCAGGTCACGACGCTGCGCGACGTGCTCGCCAACAAGCAGTCGCGCGGCGCCTTCGGCCAGGCCCGCATGGAGGCGATCGTCCAGGACGGCATGCCGAAGGGCTCCTACGAGTTCCAGTTCACGCTTTCCAGCGGCAAACGGCCGGATTGCGTGGTGTTCCTGCCGGACCAGCGTCCGCTCTGCATCGACGCCAAGTTCCCGCTGGAGGCGGTGACCGCGCTACACGATGCGCGAAGCGACGAGGAGCGCCGCAGCGCCGCGCAGCGCCTGCGCAGCGATATCATGAAGCATGTCAGCGACATCGCGGAAAAATACCTGATCGCCGGCGAGACCCAGGACACCGCGCTGATGTTCGTGCCGTCCGAGTCGGTCTATGCCGAGATCCATGACGGATTCGACGACGTCGTGCAGAAGGCCTATCGCGCCCGCGTCGTGCTGGTCTCGCCCTCGCTGTTGATGCTGGCGATCCAGGTGATGCAGCAAATACTGAAGGATGCGCGCATCCGCGACGCCGCCGACCAGATCCGCAACGAGGTGATGCATCTCGGCGACGACCTTGGCCGCCTGCGCGACCGCGTGCTGAAGCTGCAGAAGCATTTTGGCGACGTCAACGAGGACGTGCGGCAAATCCTGATTTCCGCCGACAAGATCGAAAAGCGCGCCGGCCGCATCGAGGAGCTCGATTTCACCAAGGAGCCGGCGCCGGAAACCCCGCGGCTGGTCAAGGGCGCCTCCGAGCTGTTCCCGCTGCCGCCGAGAAAATTGCAGGCCGGGGAGTAGTTCCGGCACCGTGGGGGATGGACAGGGCGTAGCCTCTGCCGCCCTACGATTCGTCGAAAAATCTGCTACCAACCCCTCATGACCTCCCCCGAAGCCGCGTCCCCCAAAGGCGCCTCGCCCGCAACCTCCTCCGCCCGCCCCTCCTGGCGCGAAAGTCTGGCCGT
>JAEZEU010000449.1 GCA_023432885.1 Pseudomonadota bacterium
ATCGCTCCGTCACCGGAACCGCACGCCGCCAAGGCCAGTCCGCCTGGACCGCCATCCGCCACCTGATCGACGGCACTTTCGCCGTCGCTTAACGGCTCAGCTGCCGCCAGCCGGGTGAGCAATCACCCATCAATTTCGTTGAAACTACGTACTTCTTTTCTTCGTCCGAAATGCTTTGAGACTTTAAGGTGGCTATTACGAGAGAGCCTGTATCAAAATCCGCATTCCTAATAATTGTGCTGTATATTGACCTGTACTGAAAACCTTCCAAATCATTTAAAGAATATTTATCGAGGTATTCGTTCGCAATCTGCTCGGTTGCTGCGATGATATTATCATCTATTGGAACGAACTCTTTTTCTACCGGATACTTCTGTCCGTTAACGTACCAAATCAGCCCCGCGCCTGTAGACATGAGAAGACCGAACAGCCCTATCGCATAGGGCTGTGCCTTACGTAGAGCGCTCCGTTTCATATGTCCGCCAATCATCCGCGTTCCTACAGAGGATCCATTGGCAAATTGACATGCGCTTTGGAACATAACAAGAGTTGATTCGTATTTTTATCTTGTACACAATGCCTCACTCACAGTTTCACCAGACTTATGTCCGGTGATTTCATATGTATGCTGATATTTTTCCTGTAAATGTTTACGGACGGCGGAAAAATCATTGCCGAGAGGTTGAGTATGTCTATGAAACCGTTGAGTTTCGTTGCACTGCAACGCCTTGCTGCGGCGATTTTGATCGGCGGAGTGTTGTCGGTTTCGGCGGGTGCGTCGCGGGCACAGGATCGGACCGCTGCCGGCGCCGATACGGGCGCATTGCCGACGGTGCTCCGTTCCGACCGGGAAAAGACGATGATCCTGCGCGGCCAAGTGGGCATCGTCACCGGGCAGCCCACCGGCGTCTACGCGCGGCTGGGAGCGGATATGGTCAGGCTGCTGAACGACCGGAAAGGCAGCACGCTGCGGGTCGCAGCGGTCACCGGACACGGTTCGATCAGCAACATCGACGACCTGCTCCACCTCGGCGGGATCGACTTCGCGATCCTGCAAAGCGACGTGCTCCAGGCCTACAGGGCCACGCCGACGGGCGATGAGCTGGGCAGGCGGCTGCGCTACGTCAGCCGACTGCATACAGAGTACCTGCATGTCCTGACGCGCCAGGACGTGATCGGCGATCGGCCGGCCGACGTCTGCGTTCTTGCCGGGAAGCGGATCAACGTTGGGGGACGGCTTTCTGGAACGTGGCTGACCGTACGCTCGGTCCTCCAGGGGCTGCTCGGACTCGACCCCACTTTCGACGAAAGCGCTTCGACCGATGAAGGGATCGAGCAGCTGAAGGCCGGCAAGGTGGACGCCCTGGCCTTCGTGGTGGGCAAGCCGGCGCCGCTGTTCGCCAAGCTCTCGGCAAAGGAGATCATGGAGAAAAGGCTCGAACTGCTGGCAATCGGACCGGAGCTGTTCACGCAGGGCTGCGACGGCCGGGCGCCCGCCGGCGGGCTCGACAGAACGCCTTATGAACCGGGCGCGTTCAGCGCGGACGACTATGCCGAACTCGTGCCCGCGGGGCGAAGCCTGCCGACGATCGGCGTGCCGTCCATCCTGGCCGCCTATGCCTGGGCCGGCGGTACCCCGCGGTTCGAGCCGACCGCCGCCTTCGTCCGCAGCTTCTTTGAACGGGCGCCGGAAGCCATGTCGAAGGAAGGAAATGGATTCGCCACAAACTGGTGCGGCGTCGATCTGGGCCGCGAGGTCGGCGGTTGGGAGCGGATGATCGCAGCGCAGGATTGGATACGCGCCAACCCGGGCCGGTCGTTGCGCATCGATTGCCGCAAAGTCCGTCCGGCGTTGTGCGACGACAAGGCGATGTTCAACACCGCGTTCGAGGACTGGCTCGGCCAACAGCCGGGACCACGTCCTTCAGTTCGCGAGATCATGCGGAAATCCGACGAATTCCGTGCGCAGCAATGTGGGTCGTGAGGCTGGATTTGCCACGTTTCATCCTATTGGTGTCGCTCCTCCTCTTCTGTTGGGCGCCGACGGCCGGTGCAGCGGCGATCGCTCCGGAGCACCTGTTCCACATCTATATCTTGGACACGCGCCTGCTGAACGATCACGACAGCGACGTACGACTGTACCTGAAGCGGCAGTGGCGGACGCTGCTCGACCAAGTCGATCGAACCTGGAAGGAGCCCGCGCGTCATCGCGGGCTTCTCGTCGCCAAAACACCGGGAATGCGTTCGGCCTCCATGGTGGAGCCCATCGATGGCAATGCGGACACCTCCGGCAAGGCCATCGACGACCACATCGATACGTTGAAGCGCCATTTGCCGGCCGGCTCGTGGAACGGCTACATCGACATCGGGGGCGCGCTGAAGGCCGCCCATGACGATGTCAGTCTCGTGCTGGGCCAATTGGCGCAGCGGGTGCGCGACACCAACACCCCGCAACGCCTGTCCTTCGTGGTCCATTTCCTGGGTGACGACCTGCGCTTCCAGCCGATGGGCAGCGTCAATGCGATCTCCCTGCGGGACTACGAATTGCAGAAAGCGTGTTTCACCGGCGCTGGATTGGCCGAGGTGGTGATGGAGTGGACCCATGGGTTCAAGCAAAGTCACCTTGTCCACCTCTCGATCCAGGTGTTCGCGCGGCCCTTCCGGACCGAGGGGTTGCCCGCCGGCATGCTGGACGACGTGGTGTCGGCGACCACCGGTCATTCCACGCTGCTGGGGCAGCCGCTGTCCTTCCAAGACAAGGGCGACATGCCCTGCGATTCCGAGCCGCAGGCATCAAGACAACCCGTCACAGGCACTTGCGGACAAGGCCCCAATCGGGAACGCGAGCAGAAGACGGAAAGGATGAACTGCTTCCGGTCGGACTCCGAGGAAGGCAAGCGGCTGGAGGCCCGCCGACGTGCCGCCATCGCGGCCGCGGTTTCGGGAGCAGCGCCGCGGGGGCCTGGCGTTGCCGGACTCGCCGCCGGCAACCAACCCCAATCGCAACTCCCATCCCAGATTCCGTCCGCTTCCGCGATCCGGTCGAACGGCCCCGGCGCTACACCGCCGCATTCCCTTGAGCCACCTAAGCCGGAACCACCCAAATCGGAGCCTCCCAAGCCGGAACCGCCGGCACCGACGCCATCCCCCAAACCGGAGCCGCCGGCACCGCTCCCCTCCACCACCGAGCCCGGACAGCCCGCCCGATCGCCGGCCGCACCGCCGCCTTTTTCCAGACTGCAGCCTGCGGCATTGCCCGACGGGCCCGCGCCGGGTGGAGCGAGAGCGGCAAGCATGTTCCGGATCGAGGCATCGACGGCGACGGACAGGCGAGTTCCAGGAGGCTACACGCTGGCGATCGAACCACGGGACCGGCTGCAGTGCCGCCTCGACAGCGATGCGAGGCTGCGCCTTGTGGTGACGGGAATCGCCGTCGAGAGCGACAGTCGCGGCACGTACGATATCAGGCTTCACGACATCTGCGGCTATGTCGATTCGGCGTTGCCATTCGGAAGGATGATCCTGCGATGAACCCGTTCGCGCTGTTGCCCATCGCCGGCCTTCTAACTGTTACCCTCTCCGCGACCGTTACGCCCGCCTCGGCCGGGGATCGCGGAATCGTCGTCGTTTACGACAGTTCGGGAAGCATGCGGGCTCAAACCTCCGACCGGCACGGCAAGAGGGAGGTGGCGCAAGCCGCGTTCCGCTTCTTCGCCGAAGGCCTGACCAAGCAATCGCCCGGCAGCATTGTGAGCGTGGTTTCCTTCGGCCATTCGGTCAGTTTCGTGCCGTCCAGCGGCGCGGCGCGGGTCGCGGGTT
>JAEZEU010000451.1 GCA_023432885.1 Pseudomonadota bacterium
GGATCGCGCGTCCGAACCTGCCTGATACTCTCCGCCATGGTGATGCTTCCCCGCTACTGATACGCAACGACGGGAACGCAAGGGCATCCATTTAGTTTTCGTGTTGTCGCCCCAAGCGCCCACGGGGTCGATGAATCTGCTCGCGATTAGGTTGAAAAAACGACCTTCGTCGGCGCGAATCGGGAAACATTTTGTTTTGATTGAGGCGTCTTCGCCCAATTCAATCACAAATAAATGCATCGCCTGCGCCGATTCGATCCGGCTTGTGGCGCTGAACGCCTGCAGAATCCGGGCGTTGGGGCATCGTCGGCGCGACAGCGATTAACCATCTACTATATTCCAAATCTGGCGGGATTCGCGGTGCACCCCGGTACACTACGGATGCAACAGGAACCGCGAGCACTATCGCAGGCTGTGGAGAACCTGTGTCGGGGAATTCGTGCTCGAGCGGTGACGGCAAAGTGTCATGAAAAAAGCCGGCACGCGCTTCACGGATGCAGGATCACCTTGCCCATCGCCTGACGGCCGGCGAGCACCTTCAGCGCGTCTGCCGTTTTTGCCAGCGGGAAAGTGCGGTCGACGTGGGAAGAAATTTTTCCTTCGGCCGTCCACTTCACCAGCTTCTCCAGATTGGCGCGGTTCTTCTGCGGATTGAGCCGCGTCCACGTGCCCCAGAACACGCCGCGGATGTCGCATCCCTTGAGCAGCGCCAGATTGAGCGGCATCTTGGGGATGTCGCCGGCGGCAAAGCCGATGACCAGGAAACGGCCTTCCCAGGCGATCGAGCGAAGTGCAGCCTCGGCATAGTTGCCGCCGACGGGATCGAAGATGATGTCGACGCCCTTGCCGCCCGTCAGCTTGCGCAGGCCTTCCTTCAGATCTTCCTTCGAATAGTTCAGCGTCAGCTCGGCGCCGTGCTGTTTGGCGAATTCCAGCTTCTCATCCGACGAGGCGCAGGCGATCACCTTCAGCCCCAACAGCTTGCCGAGCTCGCAGGCGGCCAGTCCCGTGCCGCCGGCCGCTCCGAGCACCGCGAGTGTTTCGCCCGGCTTCGGGCTCGCGCGGTCTTCCAGCGCATGCAGTGCGGTGCCGTAGATGATGATGATGCCAGCCGCGCGGTCATAGTCGAGATTGTCCGGGATCTTTACGATCGAAGCCGCGGGCAGCGCGATCTTCTCGCGCGCGCCGTTATGGCCGCAGGAGGCGACGACGCGGTCGCCCACCTTCACCTCGGTGACGCCGGGGCCGACGCTCTCGATGACGCCGGCGACTTCCGCGGCCGGCGAGAACGGGAAAGGCGGCTTGATCTGGTACTTGCCCTGGATCATCAGGATGTCGAAGAAGTTCAGCGCCGCCGCCTTGATCGCAATCACCGCCTCGCCGGGTCCCGCCACCGGATCGGGCACGTCGGCCAGCACGAGATCGTCGGGTTGGCAGTATTGCGAGCAGAGGATGGCTTTCATGGACGCACCTGATCTTCTGAATTGCTGGAGCTGGGCCAGCTTCATGCCGGATTTGCAGCCGGGCTACAATCCGCAAACCATGCATGGCCTGAGGTGTCGGGTCGCATTCGCGGGGATAAAACAATGTTTGAAAAAGGCCTGCTCACGGGCAAGCGCATTCTCATCACCGGCGGCGGCTCCGGGCTGGGCGCGGCGATGGGCCGGCGCTTTGCCGAGCTCGGCGCCGAGCTGATCATCTGCGGCCGCAGGCTGGAATTGCTGGAACGGACCGCCTCCGCGATGCGCGAGGATTTCGGCGCCAGAGTCGCTGTCATCAGATGCGACATTCGCGATGGCGGTGCGGTCGATGCCATGATGGACCGGATTTTTGCCGATGCGCCGATCGACGTGCTGGTCAACAATGCCGCCGCCACCTTCATCGCGCAGACCGAGCACCTGTCATTCCGCGCGGCGGATGCGATCCTTGCGCCCACTCTGCATGGCACGATGTATTGCACGCTTGCCGCCGGCAAACGCTGGATCGAACGCAAGCACAAGGGCGTGGTGCTGAGCATTCTTTCGACGTCCACCATCACCGGCCGGGCTTTCACCGTACCGTCGGCGATGGCGAAGTCGGCAGTGCTTGCCATGACGAAAAGCCTCGCCGTGGAGTGGGGCCCGAAGGGCATCCGCACGGTGGCGATCGCGCCCGGCGCGTTTCCGACACCGGGGGCCACGGGCCAGCTCCGCCCCGAGGGGCGCGAGGAGGGCTGGTCACAGCGCAATCCACTCGGCCGTCACGGCGAGCACGCTGAATTGGCGAACCTTGCGAGCTATCTGGTTTCCGACCAGGCCGGCTTCATCAACGGGGAGATGGTGGTGCAGGACGGCGGCTCGCATCTGCGCAGTTCCGGGGCGGAAGACCTGCTGCAATGGACCGAGGCGCAATGGGAAAAGCAGCGCGCCTCTCGCGCGAAGAACTGAGGCGGAGATTTGGCGACATGGCGTCGCGAATGCCCGTACGGATCGCTAACTGCCTTCCCATTCACGCGTTTCCCGGTTATCCATCTCGGCTCTGATGATGGCGGGGCAGGCCATCTTCAGGTCACAATGATGGGGGAACGAGACCGATCATGGTACGGCAGATTCTCACATCGTCGCTGGCGGGCGCATTCCTGTGCGCCGTATCGAGCCTTGCGCTGGCGCAAGGCGCAGCTCCCTCTGCGGCTCCCAAGGCTCCCGCCAAGAAGGACACGCCGAAGCCGCCCGCCGCCGCAAAATCGGAAGCTGCGCCGGCCGCAGCTGCCGCGAGCGGAGCGGAGCCGACCCTGCTCGGCCAATACGGCACCTGGGGCGCCTACACCGCGACGCCGAACGGCAAACGTGTGTGCTTTGCGCTGGCCAAGCCTGCATCGTCAAAGACCAATCCGCCGAACCGCCCGCGCGATCCGGCTTATGCCTTCGTCTCCACCCGGCCGGCCGAGAAGGTGGTCAACGAAGTCTCGGTCATGATCGGCTATCAGTTGAAGCCGGGCTCGGAATCCACCCTCGAAGTAGGCGGCGCCAGCTACGCCATGTACACCCAGGGCGACGGCCTCTGGATCAAGAATGCCGCCGAGGAGGAGCGCATGGTCGACGCCATGCGCAAGGGCGCCGACGTCACGATCAAGGGCATGTCCGCCAAGGGCACCGAGACCACGGACACCTTTTCGCTCAAGGGCCTATCCCAGGCGCTCGACCGCATCGCACAGGACTGCAAGCGGTAATTTTCGCTCAAAACACGTGCATTTCACGCCTTTCCACCTCGCGATGGAAGGCATATGTGATGGGCGTTGCCCCTCATGGTGAGGAGCAGCCTAGCCATACGACGATCATTTCGGGCGATGCGCAGCATCGAACCCGGAATTGCGCAAGAACCAACATGACTGCCACCTCGATCGAAACCAATCCAGCGGCCGGCGCTCCTCTCGAGAAGCAGCCGCTAGAGATTTACGTGCCGCCGGCAAAGCCCTCGCTGATCGGGCTGTCGCGGGCCGAGATCGCCGACCGTCTCGGCGAGATCGGCGTTGCCCCCGCGCAACGCAAGATGCGTACGCAGCAGCTCTGGCACTGGATGTATTTTCGCGGCGCCAGTTCCTTTGCCGAGATGACCAATGTCTCGAAGGAGATGCGCGCCGAGCTGGAAAAGCATTTCACCGTCGACCGTCCCGAGGTGGTTGCCGAGCAGATCTCCAACGACGGCACCCGCAAATGGCTGTTGCGCCTGCCGAGCGGCGACAATGTCGAAAAGCCGCACGAGGTCGAGTGCGTCTACATACCCGAGACCGACCGCGGCACGCTGTGCGTCTCCTCGCAGGTCGGCTGCACGCTGAACTGCGCCTTCTGCCACACCGGCACGCAGCGGCTGGTGCGCAATCTCACTGCCGGCGAAATCGTCGGCCAGGTGATGGTGGCGCGTGACCGCCTCAACGACTGGGCCGACCGCGAGAACGGCAGCCGTCTCGTCACCAACATCGTCATGATGGGCATGGGCGAGCCGCTCTACAATTTCGATGCGGTGCGCGATGCGCTGCTGATCGTCTCCGACAATGAAGGCATCGGCATCTCGCGCCGCCGTGTCACACTGTCGACCTCGGGCGTGGTGCCGAACATCGTGCGCGCTGGCGAGGAGATCGGCGTGATGCTGGCGATCTCGCTGCATGCCGTGCGCGATGAACTGCGCAACGAGCTCGTGCCGCTCAACCGCAAATATCCGATCGCCGAACTTCTGCAGGCGTGCCGGGACTATCCCGGCGCTTCCAATGCGCGGCGCATCACCTTCGAATACGTGATGCTCAAGGGCGTCAACGATTCGCTCGATGACGCAAAATTGCTGGTGAAGCTGCTCAAGGGCATTCCGGCCAAGATCAACCTCATCCCGTTCAACCCGTGGCCGGGCACGCGCTACGAGTGCTCGGACTGGGACCAGATCGAAAAATTTTCCGAATACATCTTCAACGCCGGTTATTCCTCGCCGGTTCGTACACCGCGCGGCCGCGATATTCTCGCGGCCTGCGGCCAGTTGAAGTCGGAGACGGAAAAGCTGTCCGCCCGCGAGCGCCAGACGCTGCGCGCCATGGCAATGACGGATTGATGGCGCAATTCTGGTTTCTGCTATTCTTCCTGTGGCCGGGCTTGTTCCGGCCACAAACATCTTTAGGTTGTGTCAAGAGCAAGACCCTGGCGTCAGTGCGTGTGCCGCCGCAGATGAATGGATTCCTCGCATGGCCCTGATCGGCCGTCTCTTCGTCATTCTCTTCGCTTTCCTCGCCGCGTCGCTGGTGGCGGGAATGATCATCGTCTGCGCCGTGCTGTTTCCCGAATTCACCGATCTCGGCATCGGCCAGCTCGATCCGGCGGTGAACGTCATCGTCGGTCTCGGCTTCATCTTCATCTCCGGTTTTGCGTTGCTGCCGGCGCTGATCGTTGCCGCCATCACCGAAGCCTTCAATATCCGCAGCCTCCTCGTCTATGCGGTCGGCGGCGCGCTGGTTGGCGCGGCCTGCTATCTCGGCCTGATTCCATTCGATCCCGAGACGATGCGCTTCGACGGCATCATTCGCCGCCATCTCGAAATCATGACCGGGGCGGGCATCGTCGCCGGCCTCGTCTACTGGATGATCGCCGGCCGCACCGCCGGCGCCTGGCGCGTGCCGCCGCCACGGCGTCCGCCGCCGCCGGTGCCGTCGAATTTGCGTCCGCCGTCGCTGTAGGCGGGCTACGTCATTCCAGCGCGTGCGAAGTATGATCCCGGAATCTCGCGATTCCGGATCTGGTGCTTGCGCACCGTCACGGAATGACGGCGGCAAGGGTTTCCATCAATCCTCTCCTCGGCTAAACCCCGCGCCATGAATCGGACCGGACTCTTCATTGCGCTGGGGCTTTTCCTCGTCATTGGCCTCCTGTTCGGGCTCTATCCCGAGCTCGACCTGAAGCTGGCGGCGGCCTTCTACGATGCGGCGGAAAAAAGCTTTCCCCTGAAGTTCAATGCCATCGCCGCCTTCGCGCGCGATGCGGCGATGTGGATCGCCTGGGCCTTTGTGGTGCCCTCGTTCGCGGCGCTGATCTGGAAGGCGATCCGCCCCGACCGTCCATTGCTGGTCAAGGGACGCACCATCGTCTTCCTTCTGGCGACACTGACGCTGTCGGCGGGCGTGCTCACCAATCTTACTTTCAAGAGCTATTGGGGCCGGCCGCGCCCGGTGGTGGTGATTCAGTTCGACGGCCCCGAGGCCTTCGTGCCCTGGTGGGATCCGCGCGGCACCTGCGGGCGCAACTGCTCCTTTTTCTCCGGCGAGGGCGCCACCGCGTTCTGGACCTATGCACCCGCCGCGCTCGCCCCGCCGCAGTGGCGGCCGCTGGCCTATGCAGCAGCCACCGTGTTCGGCGCCGCCACCTCCGGCCTGCGCATGGCCTTCGGCGGTCACTTCTTCACCGATGTTGCGATTGCCGGGCTCGTCAGCTTCCTTGTGATCTGGCTCGCCTACGCCATGATCTACCGCTGGCCGCGCACGCGCCTGTCGGACGAGCGGATCGACGCGGCGCTGACGCGGCTGTTCTGGCCGCTCTATCGCGCCAAGCAGCGCAGGCGAGGCCGCGAAATCGGTCCGGCGCCGTCGGCGTAAACCATTAATCGCGTGCCGAGACCTGCAAAATTTGATATCCGCGCAAGCCGAGACACCACGAAATTCAGCACTTTCGACCGATTGGACGTTCGATGAACACGATCCTGAAGAGTTTGCCCAAAGGCGAAAAAGTCGGCATCGCCTTCTCGGGCGGCCTCGACACCAGCGCAGCGCTTCTGTGGATGAAGCAAAAGGGGGCGCGCGCCTTCGCCTATACCGCTAATCTCGGCCAGCCGGATGAAGCCGACTACGACGAGATTCCGCGCAAGGCGATGGAGTTCGGCGCCGAGAAGGCCAGGCTGGTCGATTGCCGCACGCAATTGGCGCACGAAGGCATTGCCGCCATCCAGGCCGGCGCTTTCCACGTCTCCACCGGCGGTCTCTCCTACTTCAACACCACGCCGCTCGGCCGTGCGGTGACCGGCACGATGCTGGTGTCCGCCATGAAGGAGGACGGCGTCAACATCTGGGGCGACGGCTCCACCTACAAGGGCAACGACATCGAGCGCTTCTACCGCTACGGCCTGATGACCAATCCGGCGTTGCGGATCTACAAGCCGTGGCTCGACCAGCAGTTCATCGACGAGCTCGGCGGCCGTACGGAGATGTCGGCGTTCATGACCGCCAACGGGTTCGCCTACAAGATGAGCGCGGAGAAGGCCTACTCGACCGACAGCAATCTGTTAGGAGCCACCCACGAGGCCAAGGACCTCGAGCATCTCGATAGCGGCATCAAGATCGTCAACCCGATCATGGGCGTGCCGTTCTGGCGCGACGACTGCAGCGTCAAGGCCGAAACGGTCGCGGTGCGGTTCGAGGAAGGCCAGCCCGTCGCGCTGAATGGAAAAACCTTCGCCGATTCCGTCGCGCTGTTCCTCGAGGCCAACACCATCGGCGGCCGCCATGGCCTTGGCATGAGCGACCAGATCGAGAACCGCATAATCGAGGCCAAGAGCCGCGGAATCTATGAAGCGCCGGGCATGGCGCTGCTGCACATCGCCTACGAACGGCTCGTCAGCGGCATCCACAACGAGGACACCATAGAGCAGTACCGCATCAGCGGCATGCGCCTCGG
>JAEZEU010000324.1 GCA_023432885.1 Pseudomonadota bacterium
CCACGAGTTCCGGTTCGGTGCGCGCGCGCGCCGAGGTGCCGTTCAGCGTTCCCGACAACGTGGTGACTGCGTCCGTTCCGGCACAGGCGGAGCCCAAGCGCGCGGACCCGGTCCAACAGCCTCGGCTTGCCGCCGCTCGGGCTACGGTCTTGCCGGACAGCGGCGCACCGCGCTCCACCGTGGTGGTGCCGAAGATCACGACAACCACGGTGTCCCGCGGCGACAGCCTCTGGCGACTCAGCCAACACTCATACGGCGCGGGCACGCGCTATGCCGTTATCTACAAGGCGAACCGGCAGCAGATCCGCAACCCCAACCTGATTTATCCCGGCCAGGTCTTCGTGCTTCCGGCGAAGTGAAGCGCGACATCATCATCGCGAAGACTTCGCAGTTGAGTGGCGATCGCTCGCCTACTCCGCCGCGACCTGCTGCTCGACTTTCTCCGCCTTAACCGCGCAGAACTTGAACTCCGGGATCTTGCCGAACGGATCGAGCGCAGGATTGGTCAAGAGGTTCGCCGCCGCCTCCGCGTAGCAGAACGGCATGAACACCATGTTCTCCGGCACGTCGCGGTCCGATCGCACCTTGACCTCGACCGCGCCGCGGCGGGTCTGCAGGCGGATGAAGTCGCCGGGCCACACCTTCAGCCGCCGCATGTCCTTGGGCGACATGAAAGCGACCGCCTCGGGCTCGATCTGGTCGAGCACGGATGCGCGGCGCGTCATTGATCCCGTGTGCCAGTGCTCCAGCACGCGGCCCGTGGAGAGCACCATCGGATATTCGTCGTCCGGCAGTTCATCCGGCGGGATGACCTTGGCCGGCACGATCTTGCCGCGGCCGCTTTGGGTCGGGAATCCCGTGGTGAAGATGATCTCGTTGCCGGGCTTGTTCGGATCATCGGCCGGATAGGTGACGGCGCCTTCGCGCACGAGTCGCTCCCAGCTGATGTTCTTCAACGAGGGCATCAGTTGCGCCATCTCGGTGTAGACTTCGCCGGGCCCCGAATAATTCCATGGCAGGCCCATGCGCTTGCCGATCTCCTGGATGATCCAGAGGTCCTGCCTGGCCTCGCCGGGCGGCTTGACGACCTGGCGCGCGAGCTGCACGCGGCGGTCCGTGTTGGTGAAGGACCCCTCTTTCTCCGCAAACGCGGAGGCCGGCAGGATGACGTCCGCATGGAACGCGGTTTCGGTGACGAAGAGATCCTGCACCACGAGGTGGTCGAGCATGGCAAGCGCCTCGCGCGCATGCTGCAGATCGGGATCGGACATCGCGGGGTTCTCGCCCTCGATATACATGCCCTTGATCTGGCCGGCATGGATCGCGTTCATGATCTCGACCACGGTGAGGCCCCGGACGGGATCCAGCTCCTGGCCCCACAGCTTCTCGAAGTTGGCGCGCATGTCGTCCCGGCCGACCGGCTGATAGTCGGGGAAGAACATCGGGATCAGGCCGGCATCGGACGCTCCCTGCACGTTGTTCTGGCCGCGCAGCGGATGCAGCCCCGTGCCTGGGCGGCCGACCTGGCCGGTGATCAGCGCGAGCGCAATCAGGCAGCGTGCATTGTCGGTGCCGTGGACGTGCTGGCTGATGCCCATGCCCCAGAAGATGATGGAGGATTTTGCACGCGCGTAGGTTCGAGCGACCTCGCGCAGCGTTTGTGCCGGGATGCCGCAGATCGGCTCCATCTTCTCCGGCGTGAATTCCTTGATCTTCTCTTTCAGATCCTCGAAACCCTCGGTGTAACCTGCGATGTACTGGTCGTCGGTGAGGCCTTCGGTGATGATCGTATTGATCATCGCATTCAGCATGGCGACGTCGGAGCCCGGCTTGAATTGCAAATGCCGGGTCGCGTGACGCGACAGCATCTGCTTGCGCGGATCCATGACGAAGAGCTTCGCGCCCTTCTTTGCCGCGTTCTTGATGAAGGTCGCGGCAACCGGATGGTTCACCGTCGGGTTTGCGCCGATCACCCAGATCACTTCGGCATCCATGGCCGCCGCGAACGGCGCCGACACCGCGCCCGAGCTCAGGCCCTCGAACAGAGCAGCGACCGACGAGGCGTGGCACAGCCGGGTGCAATGATCGACGTTGTTGGAGCCGAAACCGGTGCGCACCAGCTTCTGGAACAAATAGGCCTCTTCATTGGACCCCTTTGCCGAACCGAACCCGGCCAGCGCCTTCACGCCATTGGCGTCGCGGATCTTGACCAGCCCTTTGGCCGCGATGTCGAGGGCTTCTTCCCACGACGCTTCGCGGAAATGGGTGTAGGGATTGGCCGGATCGACCTGGTCGTTGGCGTCCTTCTTCGCATTCGGCAGCCGGACAAGCGGCTTGGTCAGGCGATGCGGGTGATGGATGTAGTCAAAGCCGAAGCGGCCCTTCACGCACAGGCGGTTACGATTGGCCGGGCCGTCCCGCCCTTCCGCATAGATCACCTTCTCGTCCTTGACCTGGTAGGTGACCTGGCAGCCGACGCCGCAGAACGGGCAGAGCGAATCCACCTTGCGATCGGCGTAAGTGACACGGGTCTGCTTCTCGTCGAGCATGACCGCCGGCATCAGCGCGCCGGTCGGACAGGCCTGCACGCACTCGCCGCAAGCGACACAGGTCGACTCGCCCATGGGGTCGTCGAAGTCGAACACGATCTTCGCGTCGGCATTGCGATACGCCATGCCGATGACGTCGTTGACCTGCACCTCGCGGCAGGCGCGCACGCACAGGCCGCACTGGATGCAGGCGTCGAGATTGACGCGCATCGCCGGATGGCTGGCGTCACCCTCCCAGCGTTGCGCGGCCGGGAAACGGCTCTCCGTCACCCCGACCGCCTCGGCCCAGTTCCAGAATTTCGAATCCGGGTCATGCGAGGTCTCCCGCGCCGGCTGGTCGGAAACCAGCAGCTCCATCACCATCTTCTGCGCGGCGACGGCACGCGCGCTTTCCGTCTTCACCTTCATGCCGACGGTGGGCGTGCGTTTGCAGGAGGCGGCAAGCACGCGCTCGCCCTCGATCTCGACCATGCAGGCGCGGCAATTGCCGTCCGGGCGATAGTCCGGCGCCGGCGAATAGCAGAGGTGCGGAATCTCCCGGCCCTGGCGCTTGGCGACCTGCCAGATGGTCTCGCCCGCTTTGGCCTCGACCTGCTTGCCGTCGAGCTCGAACGTAATCTTCGTCATTCGGCCGCTTCCTTGAACTCGTCGGGAAAATACTTGATGACCGATGTCAGCGGATTGGCTGCCGCCTGGCCAAGGCCGCAGATCGACGCATCGCGCATCGTCTGGCTCAATTCATCGAGCAGTGCCCTGTTCCATACCGGGCGCTCCATCAGCAGCGCCGCCTTTTGCGTCCCCACCCGGCAAGGCGTGCACTGGCCGCAGCTCTCGTCTTCGAAGAAGCGCATCAGGTTCAGCGCCGCCAGGCGCACGCTGTCCTTGTCCGACAGGATCACGACGGCGGCCGAGCCGATGAAGCAGCCGTATTTCTCCAGCGTGCCGAAATCGAGCGGGATGTCGCTCATCGAGGCCGGCAGGATGCCGCCTGACGCGCCGCCCGGAAGATAGGCGCGGAAAGTCTGGCCGTCGGCCATGCCGCCGCAATATTCATCGATCAGCTCGCGCACCGTGATGCCGGCCGGCGCGAGCTTGACGCCGGGATTCTTGACACGTCCGGATACGGAATAGCTGCGCAATCCATGACGTCCGTTACGGCCCTGGCTGGTCCACCAGGAAGAGCCCTTCTCGACGAGGTCGCGCACCCAGAACAGCGTCTCGAGATTGTTGATCAGCGTGGGCATGCCGAACAGCCCGACCTGGAACGGATATGGCGGCTTATGCCGCGGCAAGCCTCGCTTGCCCTCGAGACTTTCGAGCAGCGAGGATTCCTCGCCGCAGATATAG
Organism: Pseudomonadota bacterium; assembly: GCA_023432885.1. Taxonomy (GTDB): domain Bacteria; phylum Pseudomonadota; class Alphaproteobacteria; order Rhizobiales; family Xanthobacteraceae; genus Bradyrhizobium. The sequence goes on from JAEZEU010000324.1 coordinate 3,897, forward strand.
GCGCCTGCGCCGCGGCGCAGATGAATGCGCGGACCGCCCGGCGGCAATTTCGCGATCTCGATCGGGAGCAGCTTGTGTGCAGCCGGGTATTCGTCGCGCAGATAGATATAGACGTCCTCCGCATCGATGACGTGAGCCCCGATCAGCATGCCTTCGAGAAAACGGTGAACGTCACGAAGCAGATAGAAACGATCCTTGAAGGTGCCGGGTTCGCCCTCGTCGGCATTGACGGCCATCACTCGCGGGCCGGGCTCGCCCAGCACGGCTCGCCACTTGCGTCCGGTCGGGAAGCCGGCGCCGCCGAGGCCGCGCAGGCTGGAATCATCGAGAGCCTTCAGAATGTCTTCCTTGCCGATGCGTTCGGCCCGCAGATCGCCAAGCAGCCTGTAGCCGCCGTCCCTCACATAGGCTTCGTAATCCACATAGGCAGGAATGATCGGATCGGTCTCGCCACGAGCGGCAGTGTCCAGAACCTCGGATGCCTTCGCATTGAGGACGTAACGGTGCCCGACTTCCGCGACCGGCGCGCTGTCGCAGAAGCCGACGCAGGGCGCGCGCACCACGCGCACGCCCGGCCCTGCGCCCCTTTGCACTTCATCCAGCAACCGCTCCGCGCCCATCATGGCGCAGGTCAGCGAGTCGCAGACGCGGATCGTGACCGGAGGAACGTCGGGATCGCCCTCCTTCACCACGTCGAAATGGGCGTAGAAGGTTGCGGTCTCGAACACCTCGGCAAAGGAAAGCTTCATCTCGTCGGCGAGCGCGGCCAGATGCGCGGCCGAGATCTGGTGATACTCGTCCTGGATCAGATGCAGATGCTCGATCAGCAGGTCGCGACGGCGCGGCCGATCTCCCAGCAGAAGTTCGATCTCGTGCGCGGCGACCGGATCGATCTGCCGGCCCTTCGGCGTCGCCTTGGCACGCTTGCGACCCTCCCCGGGATGATCGAATTCGCGGACCTGATGAACGTTGTGAGCCATTGAAAAACGCTTCGTTCCTTGCCTTGTTTTAGAGAAATTCTATCTTCTGGCATGCCAGATGCCAAGAGAATTGTCGCGCTCCGATAAGGATTTAGGAAGCCGCCAGCTGACCTCGTGCCCCGGAATTGGGGCGACAGCCATGTGTTCCGGGACGGCCGAGACACGTAGGAGTGGATCTAAGGTCCTGGCCCGCCGGCTTGCGCCAACACGCGCTTCATCTCGCACACTTCTCAAGATCAATCTTATCGAGAAGCCGCGCAGAACCAACACTCAATTCTGCGCGGCTGATGCGTCATTGGCTTTCGTTATCAGGTCATTCACCTTCCGGATCAGAGGATCTTGATGGCGCTCT
>JAEZEU010000109.1 GCA_023432885.1 Pseudomonadota bacterium
TTTTCAAGCGAGGGCACATTCGACATTCCGCCCGGTGCGAAATTCAATCCGGAGAAGCTCGCCAAGATAACCGCGTTCTTCAAGAACGAGGTCGAGACCGGGAAGATTTCCGGCGCGGATGTGCTGATCCGGCATCGCGGCAAGGATGTCTATCACGAGACTTTCGGTGTGCAGGACGTGATCTCGAAGGCGCCCATCACCGACAAGACCATCTTCCGCCTGTCGTCGCTGACCAAGGCCATCACTTCGGTCGTCGCGATGCAGCTGATCCAGGACGGGAAGATGAAGCTCGACGATCCCGTCTCGAAATACATTCCCTCCTTCGCGAAAGTGAAGGTCGGCGTTGAAAAGAAGGCCGAAGACGGCAGCAAGACGCTCGAACTGGTGGACCCGGTCCGGCCCATCACCATCCTCGACCTGATGCGCCATACTTCCGGCATCACCTATGGCTTCTACGGCGACAGCCTGGTGCGGAAGGCCTACAGGGACGCCAACATCTATGCGGGCGATTTCGATCTCGCCGAATTCGCCGAGCGGATCGCCAAGCTGCCGCTGCACAACCAGCCGGGCGCGCTCTGGCAATACGGCCATTCCACCGACATCCTGGCCCGTATCATGGAGATCGTATCCGGGAAATCCTTGCTCGAGATCGAGAAGGAAAAGCTGCTCGATCCCATGGGCATGACTGATACCAATTTCTTTGTCACCGAACCGGAGCGGCAGAAGCGGCTGGCGCAGCCGCTGCCCAACGACAGCAATTTCCGGGTCGGCCGCGAATACCGGACCGAGGTTCGCCAGAAATGGGAATCCGCCAGCGGCGGCATGGTCACGACCATGGACGATTTCTCGAAGTTTGCGCAGATGCTGCTCAATGGCGGGACGTTCGAGCGCAGGACCTATCTTTCTCCCGAGACATTCAAGATGATGACCACCGACTATGTCGGCCCCGGCTCGGGCGTCGAGCGCGATTACTTCTATTTTCCCGGCGATGGCTTTGGCATGGGCCTCGGGCTCGCCGTGCGCACCGACCCCGGCAACGCCAAGCCGCCACCGCCGGGATCGCTGGGCGAACTGAAATGGGACGGTGCCAGCGGCTGCTACATGGTGATCGACCGCAAGCAGGAGATGTTCTTTGTACTGCTGGAGCAGACGCCTTCGGAACGCCAGCGCATCCAGCGCACCCTAAAGCTCCTGGTTTATGAAGCCCTGGCGAACTGAGAACGCCGTACGGCGCTGCCTTGCCGCGGCAGCGCTTACGTTTGCCCTGGCCGCCGGCTGGGCTCTCGGGTTGCGCGCCGAATCGCGAGCGCCGGCTGCGGCAACGCTTTCACCGGCCGCGCTGAAGCAACTCGGCGACGCCATTCGCAAGGAGATCGCTGACGGCAAGATTCCCGGCGGGATCCTGCTGATCCAGCAGCACGGTAAACCGCTCATCTTCGAAACCTTCGGCGTGCGGGACCCCGACACGAGGCTGCCGATGACGCCGGATACGATCTTCCAGATCTATTCGATGTCCAAAGCCGTGACCTCGGTGGCGGCGATGATGCTCGTCGAGGAAGGCAAGCTGTCTCTCGACGATTCCGTGGCGAAATACATTCATTCCTTTGCAGATGCCAAGGTCGGCGTCGACCTGTCCGATGAATCGGGAAAGTATCCGCTTAAGCTCGTGCCGTTGCAGCGGCCGATCACGATTAGGGATCTGCTGCGGCACACGTCGGGCATCACCTACGGCTTCTTCGGCGAGACCCAGGTCCAGAAGGCCTATGCCAACCCGCTGCTGTACGCCGGAGATTTCGACAACGCCGAGTTCGCCGACCGGATCGCGGTGCTGCCGCTCGCCGATCAGCCCGCAACGCGCTGGAATTACAGCCATTCGACCGATGTGCTCGGCCGCGTCATTGAAGTGGTTTCGGGGCAGACGCTCTACCAATTCGAAAAGCAGCGACTGTTCGATCCGCTCGGCATGACCGACACCGCCTATTATGTCGCGAACAAAGCGAAGTGGCCGCTGATTGCCAAGGGGTTTCTCGTTGATCGCTTTCGGGTCGCCGGAATTACAGATGACCCTACGCAGCCGCGGCGTTGGGAATCCGGTGGAGCGGGACTCGTCTCGACGACCTCCGACTACGCCCGCTTCCTGCAGATGCTGCTGAATGGCGGCGAACTGGACGGCAAGCGTTATCTCAAGCGTGAAACCGTCGCGCTGATGACGTCGGATCAGATTGGGCCTGAGACCGGGATCATTCATGATCCCTTCTATTTTCCGGGGCCTACAAGCGGCTTCGGCCTTGGTTTTGCGGTTCGCACGTCACCGCCGCCTGGCACCAATTGGCCGCTCGGCGAATACCGCTGGGACGGCGCCGGCGGCAGCTTCTACTTTGTCGATCCCGTGGATGACATGTTTGGAATCTTCATGGTGATGGCGCCCACGCAGGGCGGACGGATTCAGCTGAACCTGAAGACGATGATGTACGAGGGGATGGGGAAGGGGCTGCGCAAGGATTAGCGGATTACGCGACGGCATTTCGCGCGATCGTCTCCCGATAGAAGCCTGCGCTTAGCTTGGGCGTGCGGCGCTTGGTGTCGAAGTCGACATGGTACAGGCCGAATCGTTGCTCATATCCGTCGCCCCACTCGAAATTGTCCATCAGGCTCCACAGGAAATATCCCGATACGGGCACGCCGTGGGAGGTCGCGCGCTGCAGCTGCGTCAGGTAATTTCGCAGATACATGATGCGGTCGGTGTCGTAGACCACGCCGTCGGGCGCTGGCTGGTCGCTTCCGGACGTTCCATTCTCGGTGATGTAGATCGATTTCACGTTCCAGATCTTGGCGACATGACGCGGCACCCAATAGATCGCCTCGGGACCGGGTCTCAGCCAGCCTGCCTTCATCCTGGGAAAAGACGGGGGAAACGGCGCGAGCCCAAATCCGCGTTCATTGTCGGCGGCAATGACATAGTGGTCCGGCGTGTAGACATTCAGTCCGATAAAGTCGACCGGCGTTGAAATGATGCGCAAATCCTCAGCCGTAAATTTCGGTGCATCCTCGCCGGCCTGGTCCAGGAAGGCGTCGGTGTATTTTCCTTCCATCATCACGGTCAAATAGCCGGCGTTCAGTTCGCGCGTGGCAATCTCGGCGGCGCGGATGTTCGCAGGCGTCTCGATTGCGGGAATGCAACTCACGGCATTCTCCGCGGGACCGACCCGGGTGCCGGCTTTTCCGTGCGAGCGGATTGCCTTTACGGCAAGACCATGTGCGAGCGCGACATGATGACGGACCTGGTTCTGTCCCGAGCGCGACAGCTTCAGGCCGGGGGCGTCGGCGCCTTCGCCATGGCCGAGGTGAACGTGTCTGGCGCATTCGTTGATGGTGAAGAAGTGCTTCACGCGATCGCTCAGGCGCGCCGTCACATGGGCGGCATAGTCGGCAAACGCCTTTGATGTGTCGCGCGAAGTCCAGCCGCCGAAGCGATCCTGCAGCGCCTGGGGCAGGTCCCAATGATAGAGCGTCGCAAACGGCTCGATACCGTTCGCGCGCAGCTCGTCAACCAGACGGTTGTAGAAATCGAGACCTTTCGGGTTTGGCGCGCCGGTGCCATCGGGAAAGACGCGCGGCCAGCCGATCGAGAAGCGATAGGCCTTGGTGCCCAGCGCCTTCATCAACTGAACGTCTTCCTTGTAGCGGTGAAAGTGATCGGTAGCGGTATCGCCGGTGCTGCGATCGGAGATCGTCCCCGGCATGTGCGCAAAGCGGTCCCAGATGGACGGGCCGCGGCCGTCCTCGTTCACGGCTCCCTCGATCTGGTAGGATGAGGTGGCCGTGCCCCAGAGAAAGCCGTCTGGAAACGAGGCGCGGGCCTTCCGGTTGGGCTCGCTTTCATTGCTGCCGCCAGCCTGAGCGAATGCTGCCGACGGCGACGATAGGCCGAGCGCCGACAAGGCGGCGATTCCGGAGAATTGGCGACGGGAAAAGTGGTCCGATGTCATCACTTCACGTTTGCAGCCAGGCTGCCATTCACCCGCCCAGCTTGATGCGGAGCGGAACTGGATGCTACAAACTCCTGTCACACCGCGCAAACCGTACAGGACCATTGCCTTG
>JAEZEU010000152.1 GCA_023432885.1 Pseudomonadota bacterium
AGGGGTTGTGACGCTGGGCCTTCTTTCCTGCCACGATGGCCTCCTCGAAACGGCCGAGCTCGACCAGCGCCATTCCCATTCCGGTAAACGTGAATTGCAGCCGCGGATCCAGCGGGCTCCTGCGGAAGGCGTGTTCAAAGCTCCGGACCGCTTCGTCCGGCTGCGCCGCATTGCGATAAACCCAGCCCCTGCAATGCCATACGTTGAAGGAATTTTCGTTGAGCGCGACTGCCCGGTCGACCATTTCGATCTCGTGCTCGGGATCAGCGACCATGAACGTCGAGATCAGCGCAGCCCACGCCAAGGCATCGGGATCACAATCGTCGATGCTCAATGCCAGGCGGGACAGCCGAATTGCTTCCTCGCGGTCGAATTGCGGATCGGCCGCATAGCCCCAGAGGATGTTCTGCATGTGACAGACGCCTGCCAAAGCCGCCACGGTGGCGAATTGCGGATCCAACTCGAGGGCGCGTCGAGCCAGCCTGATCGCCTCGGCGTTCCCCTCGCGGGTGGCGGGGTAATACTGTGGTATGGCGCGCAGATAACAATCATAGGCAGTGAGGTTCTCCGGGCCTCGTCGCGCTGCGATGGCGATTTCCGTCTGCACCAGTTTGGGCTCGATGGCCGAGACGACAGCGAACGTCATCTCGTCCTGGAGAGCAAAGACGTCGGTCAGGTCACGCTCGAACCTGTCGGCCCAGATGTGCGCGCCTGTTACGGCATCGATCAACTGCCCCGTGATGCGGACTTTCCCCGACGCCTTGCGCACCGAGCCCTCGAGGACATAGCGCACGCCCAGTCTGCGCCCGACTTCCTTGATATCGACGGCCTTGCCCTTGAAAGTGAAGCTCGAATTCCGGGCGATCACCAACAATGATTTGAACCGCGACAACGCAGTGATGATCTCCTCGACCATTCCATCGGCAAAGTACTCCTGCTCGGGATCGCCGCTCATGTTGTTGAACGGCAGCACGGCGATCGACGGCCTGTCTGGAAGCTGAGGAACCGCACCTTGCCCCGTGGCGGGTGTGCTCATAGGACCCTTGCAGACGGCATAAGCGCGGACCGGCCTGGCGATGTTCTTGAGGTACTGCTCGCCGCGGTCCTCGACGTCGCCGTCGAGCTTGCCTTCGACCTCGCTGTAAACCTTCTCGGAGATCATGATACCGCCAGGATCGGCAATTCCCTCCAGTCGGACAGCGATGTTGATCCCGTCGCCATAGAGCTGGCCGTCCTGGCCTACGATGACGTCACCAAGGTTAAGTCCGACGCGCAACTTGAGGGAGCTATCGCCCGAAGCGATGCGATCCTGGATCTCAACCGCGCATCTCGTGGCGGCCAAGGCGCTCGCGAATTCTGCCAACGCGCCATCTCCGGTTGTCCTGATCAGCCGTCCTTCGTGGCGGGAGAGGGCCGGCTCGATCAAGTCCCGCTTGAGCCGTTCGAATTCGGCGTAGGTGGCTTCCTCAGCGCATTCCATCAGCGCGGAATAACCCACCACGTCAGCGGCGAGGATCGCCGCCAGTCGCCTTTGAACCCTGTGCTCCGTCACAGTGCCTCCGAACGGCCAGGCAAAACACTTCGTTCGGAGAATGGTGGACCTGTTGGCGGTCCGCAAGCGGCATTTGCCCAGACCGCGGCACGACTTATGAGCGCGCGTCACCCTGAGAAAATTCGCTTGCCGCCACAGGGCGGAGCCTTGGCCCGCCCGGTTCCAGTCGCGCGCCCCGAGTGGGCACATGCACGCGCCTAATGCTTGGCCGCTTTCCGCGCGGCCTCGTTGTTGAGAACGATCAAGCCGTCCACGGCGACGCCGATCTTGCTGTTGATCAGGAATGGATTGACGTCGATCGAAGCGATGCGGTTGCCGGCATCCGCAATCAGATTGGAGAGGCCGACCAGCGCCTTCACGGCGGAGGCCTCCTGCAGCGCGGGCCTGCCGCGATAGCCCCTCATCTTAACGCCGGCCTTGGTGCGGGCGATCAGTTGCCGGGCTTCCGCCGTGTCGATGGGGGCGCCGGCCAGCGCCACGTCCTTCATCAGCTCGATGTCGACGCCACCGGTCCCGAACAGCACCACCGGACCCATCTCCGCGTCAAGCGATGCGCCGAGTACGAGCTCGAGATCGGCCTTGACCTGCTGTGCGATCAGGATGCCTTCCAGCTTCGGCTTGTTCTTCAGCTTCCTGACACGCCCGGTGATGTCGTCGAACGCCTTTTTCACCTCGGCTACGCTATTGAGGTTGAGCACGACGCCGCCGATATCGGACTTGTGCAGGATATCGGGGCTGACAACCTTTGCCACCACCGGGAACCCGATCTTCTTCGCGATCTTCACGGCCTCGGCGGATGTCTGCGCAATCGCCTCTTTCGAGATCGGGATGCCGTAGGCCTTGAGCAGCTTCTTGGAGGCGACCTCGTCGAGCGCAGCCGCGCCGTTGGCACTCCTCAGCACCTTCTCCAGCATGGAACGGGCGGAGGCGCTCGAACTGGATACGATATCGGGCACTTCCTTGCGGAGGCTGGCGTATTCGATCAGCGACTTGATCGCGCCGACGGCGCGGTCGAGGCCCTGCAGCACCGCGATGTTCGGCAAGGATTTACGCAGCGCTTTGGTGTGCTCGGTGAATCCGATCGACATCGCGCTGATATAGATCACGGGCTTCTTGCCTGCGGCAGCCATCTCGTTGACGATGCGCAAATTCCGCTCGCGCTGCTCGTGCGGTGCCTTCGGCAGCTCGGAATCGATGATGACGATGTCGGTATCGGGATCGTCGATCATGATCTTGATCGACTTCATGTAGACGGAAGGATCGACCACGGCGGCGAAGCCGGCATCCAGCGGATTGCCGACAATGCTGCCGGGACCGAGCATCCTTGCCAGCTGCTCGGAGGCGTTGGCGGACAGCGGCGCGAAATTGAGCCCCGCGGAATAGAAGGCGTCGATCAGGAGGCCGCGTTTGCCGCCGGACAGCGACACCGCGGCGAGGCGGTTGCCCTTGGGCGTGTCGGCATGCACGAAACATTCGGCGGTCTCGATCAGTTCATCGAGACCGCGGACGCGGATCACGCCTTCGCGGGTGGAGATCGCGTCAAAGGTCTCGATCGAGCCGGCGAGCGCGCCGGTATGCGCCATCGCCGCGGCGCGGCCGCCTTCGGAGGCGCCGAGCTTCAAGGCGATCACAGGCTTGCCGGCGGCGCGCGCGGCCTTGCAGGCATCGCGGAACGCCTTGGTGTTCCGCACGCCCTCGAGATAGACCACGATGACGCGGATGGAGGGATCGGCGGCGAAATAGGCCATCAGGTCCGGCGTCTCGAGCCCAACCTCGTTGCCGGTCGTGACCATGTAGCCCACTCCGACGCCGCGATCCTCCAGTGCCTGGCGAATCGCCATGACGATGGCGCCGGACTGGCCGGCGATCCCGACCCTGCCTTGCTCCATGGTCACGATGCGATCGTCGATATTGGTGAAGAGCTTTTCTCCGGCGCTGAGATTGCCGAGGCAGTTTGGACCGGTGACGGCAAGTCCGGTTTCCTGCACCGCTCGCTTCAACTCGCCGGCGAGCCGCTGGCTCTCCTCATCCTGCAATTCGCTGAAGCCCGAGGTAACGATGGTGGCGGAGCGTGCGCCGGCGGCAGCCGCATCGCGAATCACCTGCACCGCAAAGCGAGCGGGCACCAGCACCAGCACGTGATCCGGCTTCTCGGGAAGGCTCGCGAAATCCTTGTAGCAGGTCACGCCCCAGATGGATTCGCGCTTGGCGTTGACCGGAAAGAGGCCGCCCTCGTAGCCGTATTTGACCAGATTGTTCCAGATGCGCTCGGCATAATTGCCGGGTTTGTCGGTGGCACCGACCAGCACGATGTTGCGCGGGTGCAGCATCGTATGCACGCTTTTCACGACGTCGCTGGCATCCTGCGAAGGCGACCATTTGCCGGCCGAGCCGGACGATCTAGCGGCGTGGGCATCCATGGCGTTCTCTTACCCCGGTCTTGTTTTGCGAGACGGAATTTCCGTCGCTTTGATGGGGGTGGGAGCAAACCGATCATTTCGCCCGGCGTCAACACGGCGTGGACGGGTGTCCGATGCGCGCTATTGGCGGGACTGAAGCGTAGTACTGCCGCAAGTTCACTCATCCCTTCGGGAGAGGTGGAGCGCCAATGCGGCGACCCGAGGCAAAATCGAAAAAAAGAAAGGGGCTCCAACTTGCGCTGGAGCCCCTCAACGGTCAGGGCATTGCCGGGTATGTGCCCGAACCGTAGTTCTGGGCGCGGCGTTACGAATACGCCGCGCCCTCGGGAGAACTTACATGTTGTAAGCGCGCTCGGTGTGCTCGGTGAGGTCGAGACCTTCGCGCTCCACTTCGACGGTCGGGCGCAGGCCGACGATCACGTCGACGACCTTGTAGAGGATCGCCGAGCCGATGCCGGACCAGACCAGCGTGGTGCAGACGCCCCAAATCTGCGAGGTCATCTGCGCCATGAAGTCATAGTCGGCGATCTTGCCGGTGGTGTAGTCCATGATGCCGGTGCCGCCGAGGGCCGGGTTGACCAGGATGCCGGTGCCGATCGCGCCGACGATGCCGCCGACGCAGTGCACGCCGAACACGTCGAGCGAGTCATCGTAGCCGAGCGAGTTCTTCACGACGGTGCAGAAACACAGGCATACCACGCCGACCACGAGGCCGAGGACGATGGCGCCCATCGGGCCGACGAAACCGGCAGCGGGCGTCACCGCGACGAGGCCGGCGATCGCGCCGGAGATGACGCCGAGCATCGAGGGGTGACCGCGGACGATCCATTCGGCGAACATCCAGGCCAGCGCCGCCGCCGCGGTTGCGACGAAGGAGTTGACCATGGCGAGCGCAGCGCCGCCCGAGGCTTCGAGGTTCGAACCGGCGTTGAAGCCGAACCAGCCGACCCAGAGCAGGGAGGCGCCGACCATCGACAGCGTGAGCGAGTGCGGAGCCATCAGCTCCTTGCCGTAGCCGGTGCGCTTGCCGATCAGGAGCGCGCCGACAAGGCCCGCGATACCCGCATTGATGTGCACCACGGTGCCGCCGGCAAAGTCGATCGCGCCCTTCTTGAAGATGAAGCCCGCATCGGCGTTGATTTCGTCAAGCTTGGCCTGCGCCGCCTTCTTGGCAGCTTCGTCGGTCGCGGCCGCAAGGGCCTTGACCGCGTCGGTGATCGCGTCCGGACCGGGCCAGTACCAGACCATGTGGGCGATCGGGAAGTAGATCAGGGTGACCCACAGCGGGATGAACAGCGCGATCGCCGCGAACTTCATTCGCTCCGCGAAGGCACCGACGATGAGGGCGGGCGTGATCGCCGCGAAGGTCATCTGGAAGCAGATATAGACCATCTCGGTGATGTTGGTGTCGACGCTGAAGGTGCCCGCCTTGGAGTCCGGCGTTACGCCCATCAGGAAGGCCTTGGAGAAGCCGCCGATGAAGTCGGAACCGCCGGTGAAGGTGAGGCTGTAGCCGTACAGCGTCCACAGGATCGTGACGATACAGACGGTGTAGAACACCTGCATCAGCACCGAGAGCATGTTCTTGGTGCGGACGAGACCGCCGTAGAACAGCGCCAGGCCCGGGATGGTCATCAACAGCACGAGCACCGTCGAGGTCATCATCCAGGCGTTGTCGCCCTTGTTGATGGTTGGCTCGGCGCAGGCTGCGGTCGCAGCGAACAGGCCGACTGCGAGGGCCGCCAATCCCGCGCCATAGGGACGTTTGAACGTCATCGTATCTTACTCCTGGGTGGTAGGGTTGAGCGCGAAATCAGAGGGCTGCGGCATCGGCCTCGCCGGTGCGGATGCGCACCGCATGGTCGAGGTTCATGACGAAGATCTTGCCATCGCCGATCTGGCCCGTTTTTGCGGCCGAGGTGATCGCGTCGATGGTCTTGTCGACCTGGTCCCGTCCGACCGCGACTTCGATCTTGATCTTGGGCAGGAAACTCACGGCATATTCAGCGCCGCGATAGATTTCCGTATGGCCTTTTTGCCGGCCGTATCCCTTGACCTCGGTCACCGTCAAACCGTGAACGCCAATGGCGGTCAGGGCGTCACGGACTTCTTCGAGCTTGAATGGCTTGATGATCGCCATAACAATTTTCATGGGTCCTATCCCCGCTTGGGCCCGGAGCGCCGGGCGATCTTGACTGACGTCACCACGCGGAGAGGATTCACTACGCGGGCACAGCCTTGCCCCGTAGAATCAAATGCCGTGCCAGAACGGCGGCATCCCCTAACAGTTCATGAATCCCGACATTTTCGCCTGCGACGGGCATCCGCAGAGGGTGCGCTATTCAGCCGCGCCTAATGTCTGGTCAAGTGTGCCTAAGGCATGAGCATGACAGGGTCTGAACACAATCATGCCCACGGCAAGTGCACGGCGACGGTAATAAGATAGCTACTGCAGCGCCTCACCATGCTGCGAGATATCCAGGCCCTCGAGTTCCTGCTGCAGGGTGACCCGAAGTGGCGCAAAAGCCGCGACCAGCTTGAGCAGGACGAAGGTGACGGCCGCCGTCCAGGCCAGGGTGATGATGACGCCGTAGAACTGGATCAGGATCTGCTGGGGATTCCCCTCGATCAGCCCCGACGTTTCGCCGATCGCCTTGGCAGCGAACACGCCGCACAGCAGCGTGCCGGCCATGCCGCCGACCCCATGCACGCCGAACACGTCGAGCGAATCGTCATACTTGTAGCGCTGCTTCAGCCAGGTGCAGGCCCAGAAGCAGACGGCGCCCGCAACCACGCCGATGACGATGCCGGCCCATGGCGCGACGAAACCGGAAGCCGGCGTAATGGTTCCGAGCCCGGCCACTGCGCCGGAGATCATGCCGAGGACGGAAGGTTTCCGGCGCGTCGACCATTCCAGCGCCGCCCAGGTCAGAGCGCCCGCGCAAGCCGATAGATGCGTGGCCGAGATCGCCATCACCGCGCGCGGGCTTGCGCTCAGCGCCGAGCCTCCGTTGAAACCGAACCAGCCGACCCACAGCATGCCGGTGCCGATCACCGCGAGCGAGAGATCGAAGGGCGCCAGATTCTCGGCGCCATAGCCGTGCCGATTGCCGAGCGCTTTGGCCGCGACCAGTCCGCCGACGCCGGCGGAAATGTGCACGACCAGGCCGCCCGCGAAATCGAGTACGCCCATGGTGGCGAGGAAACCACCGCCCCACACCCAATGCGCCAGCGGCACATAGACGAAGGTGAACCAGCCGACCGAGAACCACAGCCAGGCTGAAAACCGCATGCGGTCGGCCACCGCGCCCGCGACCAGCGCTACCGTGATGATCGCAAAGGTCATCTGGTAGAGCATGAATAGCGCCTCCGGTATGGTCTTCGCCGCCGGATTGACCGAGTCCATTGTCATCCCTGAGAGGAACCAGCGGTCGAGCGTCCCGATCCAGGAGCCGTCGCCGACAAAGGCCAGCGAGTAGCCATAAGCCACCCAGAGGATCGAGATCAGCGCCGCCGCCGAAAAGCTTTGCGCCATGGTGGCCAGCACGTTCTTCTTGCGAACCATGCCGGCATAGAACAGCGCTAGGCCTGGGATGGTCATCATCAGGACCAGGGCGGTGGCGCAGATCATCCAGGCGGTGTCGGCGGCGTTGATGGTGGAAGTGTCCGCAAAGGCGGGCGTCGAGCTTGCCAAAAATGCGACCAACGCCAACCGCTTCACCGCGCGTGAGTAAGCGCCCATGATCTGCCCCCCAGCATTGCCAACCCTGAAATCGTTGTTCGCACCTTCTGCCGTTTCGCCGGATGCGTTCTTGAAAGAAGTTTCTTACAGCGCGTCGCTGTCGGTTTCGCCGGTGCGGATGCGCACGGTGTGATCGATCGGCGTGACGAAGATCTTGCCGTCGCCGATCTGGCCGGTGCGCGCGCCCTTTGTGATGACGTCGACCACCTTGTCGGCGATGTCGGAATCGACGGCGACCTCGATGCGCAGCTTGGGAAGGAAGTTCACGACATATTCGGCGCCGCGGTAGATCTCGGTGTGGCCCTTCTGTCGGCCGTAGCCCTTGACCTCGGTCACGGTCATGCCGTGGACGCCGATGGCGGTCAGCGCCTGGCGGACCTCGTCAAGCTTGAACGGTTTGATGATCGCGACGACGAGCTTCATGGGCTTTTCATTCCATCATGTTTTGGGCAGTTTGGCTGTCCGCCGGTATTTGCCAATCCAAATCTGGCATCTTCCTGTGCAAATGGCACAAAAAAGTTGCAGGGGTAAGGCGAATCGTCTGGGGCTGGCGGCGAGCGTCTCTGTACAGGTGGCCGGATCGTCCGCCAGAATACGCCTTTCTGCGCCGGGACTGCTTTATACCGGCAGAACCCGGCGTCGCTGACGCAGCCGGTCAACAGGTGAGGGGAGCGCATGTCGAACTGGTATTATGCCGCCAACGGCCAGCAGCAGGGCCCCTTCGGGGAAGCCCAACTCCGCGACCTCATCGCCAATGGTACCGTCAGGGCGGACACCCTGGTCTGGACCGAGGGCATGGCCGGCTGGCAGAAGGCCGCCGAAGTGCCGGGGCTGATGGCGGGCGCGGGCGTACCGCCGGGGCTGCCGCAGGGGGGACCACCGATGATGGCGGCGGGCGGTCCAGTCGGCAACGAACTCAAGGCCGACCTGCCGCTGTGGGGCTTGCTCGGACGCAGCATCGTCTACGTCATCGGTATGACGTTGGTGATCCCGGCGCCGTGGGTGGGGACCTGGTTCTATCGATGGTTCGCCTCGCGCGTCGAGGTGCCGGGACGTCCCAACTTCTCCTTCACGGGCCAGGTCGGCGACATCTGGTGGGTGTTCGTGCTGCTCGGCTTGACGAACTACATCGGCCTTTACGACAACACATACCAGCTGTTCGGATTCATCCTGCAGGCGGTGCTGGGCTGGTTCGTCGTGCGATGGGTGTTCAGCAATCTCGCATCGAACGGCCAAAACCTGCCGACCTCTTTCGACGGCAGCGTCTGGGCCTTCATCGGCTGGCAGCTCCTGATGCTGATTTCCTTCATCACCATCGTCGGCTGGGCCTGGGTCGTCACCGCCATGATGCGCTGGATCTGCCGCAATATCAGCGGGACGCGGCGGGAGATCCTGTTCAACGCGTCGGGCTGGCAGGTGCTGTGGCGCACGGTCGTTCTGGCGCTGCTGTGCGCCCTCATCATTCCGATCCCGTGGATGCTGCGCTGGTACGGCAGCTGGTATGTGTCGCAGTTCGCACTGGCGAACCGCGGGACGTTCGCGAACGCGTAGAGGGCTACGCTTTCCGCTGGCGCACCGAGCCTTCCTGCGCCACGGACGCCACCAGCGTGCCGTCGGGCTTGAAGATCAGGCCGCGGGTCAGGCCGCGGCCGTCCTGTGCGCTCGGCGAATCCTGGGCGTAGAGCAGCCATCCGTCGGCGCGGAAGGGGCGGTGAAACCACATCGCATGATCGAGGCTTGCCGGCATCATGCGCTTGTCGAACAGCGTGCGGCCGTAGCGCGCCATCACGGCATCGAGCAGCGAGAAGTCCGACGCATAGGCCAGCGCGCACAGGTGAAGTGCCGGATCGTCGGGGAGCTTGGCGGCGGTGCGGATCCAGACGTGAATGCGGCCGTCGTCGATCTTCTGGCCGAAATAGCGGCCGAGCTCGACCGGGCGCAACTCGATCGGGCGATCGGACTCGTAATAGCGGCGGATGAAATCCGGCATCTCCTTGAACATCGGCTGCTTCGACACTTCCTCCGCGGTGAGTTTCTCGGGCGGCGGCACGTCGGGCATCTTCTCCTGATGGTTGAAGGCGCCTTCCTCCTCGGCATGGAAGGAAACCATGATGGAGAAAATGGCGTTGCCATGCTGGATCGCGGTGACGCGGCGGGTCGAGTAGCTCTTGCCGTCGCGCAGCCGGTCGACCTGGTAGATGATCGGAATCTGCGGATCGCCCGGCAGGATGAAGTAGCAGTGGATCGAATGCGGCAGCCGTCCTTCGACCGTGCGGCAAGCAGCTACCATTGCCTGTCCGATCACCTGGCCGCCGAACACTCGCTGCCAGCTCGTCTTCGGACTGTTGCCGCGGAACAAATTCACCTCGAGCTGTTCGAGATCGAGGATGGCAAGCAGGTCGATCAGGCTTTTGGACATATGTTTTCCTCGGTCGTTCCGGGTATGCGGAGCATGCACCCGGAATTTCGCTCTGGATTCTCGGAATTCCAGGTTCGATGGTGATGCATCGTCCCGGAATGACGGCCCCGTCGGCCTTGTTTGGTGATCCTGTTTCGCCCAGCTATAATTCCATCGCAAGAGCAAGAGTACTCGGGTAATCATGACGGCACAGCGAAGCATTGTCATTTGCGGCGGGGCATTTGCCGGACTGGCCCTGGCCCTGGCGCTGCGCCAGGGGTTGGGACCCGATATTCCCGTCGTCGTCGCCGATCCCGCGCTCGGCACGCGCCCGAGCCGCGACCCGCGCGCGACTGCCATCGTTGCCGCCTGCCGCAGACTGTTCGAGGCGTTAGGGGTGTGGGAGGAGGTGGCGCCGAATGCGCAGCCCATCCTCGACATGGTCGTGACGGATTCTGAGCTTGCCGACGCAACGCGGCCGGCATTCCTGACCTTTGCCGGCGAGGTCGAGCCGGGCGAGCCGTTCGCGCATATGGTGGAGAACCGCAACCTGATCGATGCGCTGGCCGCGCGCTCGGAGGCTGCCGGCGTCGACCTGCGCGCTACCGCCGTCAACAATTACGAAGCGCGCGCCGACGGCATCGATGTGACGCTGGCGGACGGCACGACCATCGCCGCAAGCCTGCTGGTTGCCGCCGATGGCGCGCGCTCGAAGCTGCGCGAGCGGGCGGGAATTGCGACCCATGGCTGGGAGTATGATCAATCCGGCATCGTCGTCACCGTCGGCCATGAGCGCGATCACCACGGCCGCGCCGAAGAGCATTTTCTGCCTGCCGGCCCCTTCGCCATCCTGCCGCTGACGGGAAAACGCTCCTCGCTGGTGTGGACGGAATCCCGCAAGGAAGCCGGGCGTATCGTAGCCTTGGGCGAAGAGGAGTTTCACGCCGAGCTCGAGCAGCGCTTCGGCTTGCATCTCGGCGAGATCAAGGCGCTCGACAAGCCGCGTGCTTTCCCGCTCGGCTATTTCGTCGCGCGCTCATTCATCGCCGAGCGCCTGGCGCTGGTCGGCGACGCCGCGCATGTCATCCACCCGATCGCGGGGCAGGGACTCAATATGGGCCTGAAGGACGTTGCGGCGCTCGCTGAAGTCGTCGTCGATGCCGCGCGGCTCGGCATGGATCCGGGGGACGCCGGCGTGCTCGAGCGCTATCAGCGCTGGCGCCGCTTCGACACCATGGCGATGGGCGTGGCCACCAACTCGCTGAACCTCTTGTTCTCCAACCGATCGAAGTTGCTGCGCGCCGTTCGCGACATTGGCCTTGGCCTCGTCGATCGCGCGCCGCCGCTGAAGAATCTGTTCATCCGCGAGGCCGCCGGCCTGACCGGCGAAGTGCCGCGGCTGCTCAAGGGCGAGGCGTTGTAAGTGGGCGAATGGCGATCAGCAGCGAACAGAGAAATCCGCTCCGCACCATCGGCCATTCCTCATTCGCAGCGCTAGTCGATCTTGCGCGCTTCCTCCGGCAGCATGATCGGGATGCCGTCGCGGATGGGATAGGCGAGCTTGGCCGAACGCGAGATCAACTCCTGCCTGGCGGCATCGAACTCCAGCGGTCCCTTGGTCACGGGGCAGACCAGAATGTCCAGAAGCTTCGGGTCGACACTGGATTCAGGCCGCTCGGGCTGCGCGTTCATTGCTGTAAACTCCGGTATTACGGCTGCTCTAGCACGTCCGTTCGCAGGGCGTAATACAGCTAGGGCGCGACGATCCGAAAAAGTTCGGTGAGCGCGGCCTCCTGTTTCTCGGCCGGCAGCGGCTGGTCGGAGAGGGCGTAGCCGAAGAAAGCCCAGAACAGGATTTGCGCACGGGCGCGGGCGATGTCGCCGGCGAGGCCGGCCTGCTTCAGCAAATCTTCGATATAGTCCAGCCGGCGGCGGTCCACCGCGACGACCGCGGCGCGCGCGCGCGCATCGTTTGCAGCCCAGCTCCGCACCGCTCGCTCCAGTGCGAGCTTGCTGCCGAAGGTCAGCTTGAGCAGCACGGCGAGCGGGTCTTCGTCCCTGTTCGTTGTTTTGGCCGCCTCGACGCCAGCAATGATCTGCTCGGTCGCGACCTCGC
>JAEZEU010000155.1 GCA_023432885.1 Pseudomonadota bacterium
GAGGCCTGCTTTGGCCGCCCCCTCGACGGTACGCGGGCCGACGGTCGGCAAATCGTAACGCAAGTCCTGGCTGCTTTTCGGCATCTTCACCAGCACGCCACGGCCACGGCTGGCGCGGATCCGGCCCTGTTCGCGCAAGCGCGCCACGCGGGCGAGCAACCCATCGGTGCCTTCGATGTCCTCGACGGCCACGACGTGGCCATCGATCACAACCGCCGCCTGGCCGATGTCGAACGGGCCGAGCGCGGCCAGCACGCCCCTGCCCCGCGCGATGTCCGCGGCCGCAGCTTCGTCAGGCGCGGCGCGGGTGATGCATCCGGCGGGCATCAGCAGATCGGGTGCGGCATCTCTGATGCCGACCATGCGAAAGCCGTCCTGCTCGAAGATGCGGCCAATGCTGGAGAGGAGATGATCATCGCCGCCGCGGAAGGCCGCAACGACACTCCGCATCACGCGCAGCGTGCCCCAGTCGAGCCTGATATCCGAGAGCGCCGGCCGGCCCAAGGTGCCGATGAAAATCAGGTCGCGGCATCCTTCGCTGCGAAACAGCCTTGCGGCCGTGCCGATCTGGCCGACGGAAATCCAGTGATGGCGGAAGCGCGCCACACCTGCCGGATCGCAGGCGCCTTTCAGCGCAAAGATGACAGCGGCGATACCGCGCGCGAAGAGCGAGTCCGCCACAGCAAACGGCATGGCGCCGCCGCCCGCGATCACGCCCACCGGCGAAGAGAGGTTTGGCGCCGCTGATGTCATGGCCTGCGGCTGTCCCCGGTTCAGTGCGCGCGTTTGCCGCTGTCGGCCGGCAGGCACAGCGCGCGGTGTTTTGCTTCGGCGATGAAGGTCAGGATTTCCGCGATGGCCGGATCTTCCGAAGCCATCGGCTGCACGGCGGCAAGACGTTCGGCGAATATGCCGGGCCCATGAAAGAGCTTTTGGTAAAAGGCGCGGACGGCAGAAAGGCGCTGTTTGGTGAACTTGCGGCGCTTCATGCCGATGATGTTGAGGCCTTCGAGCACCGCGTACTGACCGTTGGCAAGGCCGAACGGGATGATGTCGCCGCGCACGCCGCAGACGCCGCCGACCATCACCTGCGGCCCGATCCGCGTGAACTGATGCACCGCCGAGAGCCCGCCGATATAGACGAAGTCGCCGATATCGCAGTGGCCGCCAAGCGTCGCCGACGTCGCGAAGATCACGTCGTTGCCGACCGTGCAATCGTGGCCGACATGGCTGTTGTTCATGAAAAAGCCGCGCTCGCCGACGCGCGTCAGCCCGCCACCCTTGACCGTGCCGACGTTCATGGTCACGCCCTCACGGATGGTGCAGCCGCTGCCGATCTGAAGCCGTGTCGGCTCGCCCTTGTAGCTGAGATCCTGCGGCGGCCCGCCAAGCGCGGCAAAAGGCGAGATCGTGCAACCCGAGCCGATTGTCGTGTGCCCGCTGACGCTGACATGCGCCATCAGCGTGCAATCCTCACCGATCACAGCATTGCCGCCGATCACGCAATAGGGCCCAATCGTAGTGCCGTCGCCGATCACGGCGCCGTCCTCGATACGCGCGGTCGGATCGATCTTCTTCATATCCGTCAGTCGGTCAGCATCGCGCCGACATCCGCTTCCGCCACCACCTGGCCGTTGACCATGGCATCGCCGTGGAACCACCACATGGCCTTGCGCCGGCCGATGCTGCGCATGTGATACTCGATGGTGTCGCCGGGCATCACGGGCTTGCGGAATTTGCACTTATCGATGGTGAGGAAATACACGGCGCGGGGCTTTTCCGTGCCTTCCACCGACCTGATGCCGATGACACCGGCGGTCTGTGCCATTGCCTCGATCATCAACACGCCGGGATAGACCGGGCGCTCGGGAAAGTGGCCGAGGAAGCACGGTTCGTTGAACGTCACATTCTTGACGCCGACACCGCTGTAATCGGTCCGGATGTTGATCACCCGGTCGATCAGCAGCATCGGGTAACGATGCGGCAGCGTTTTCAGGATGTCCTCGATGCTCAAGACATCGAACCTGACCGGTGCTTCCTCCATCACTCCTGCCCCTCGCCCTTCGGGTCGGCCGTGCCGTCGCGCACCAGGCGCTCGACCGCCAGGATCTCCCGGAACCACTGCTTGGTCGGCTTGGCGAAATGACCGCCCCAACGCCCGTTGGGGGGAATGTCGTCCTTCACCGCGCTCATGGCCGTGACCTGGGCCCCGTCGCCGATCTTCAGGTGGTTGTTGATCCCCACTTTGGCGCCGAGCGCCACGTTGTCTCCGATCGTCAGGCTACCGGCGAGCCCGATCTGGGCCGCAAGCAGGCAATGCCTGCCGATGGTCACATTGTGGCCGATCTGCACCTGATTGTCGATTTTGGTGCCCTCGCCGATCACGGTGTCGCGCAGGCTGCCGCGGTCAATGGTGGTGCCCGCGCCGATCTCGACGTCGTTCTGGATCAGCACGCGGCCCGTCTGCGGGACCTTCAGATGCCCTTCGGGGCCAAAAAATACGAAACCATAGCCGTCCTGGCCGATGCTGCAGCCGGGGTGGATCAGCACGTTGTTGCCGATCAGAGCCGCCTGGATCGCCGTGTGGGCGCCGACATTGCAGTCGCGGCCGATCTTCACGCCGGGGCCGATCACGGCCGCAGCGCCGATCACGGTACCTGCGCCGATCTCGACGCCGGGCCCGATCACCGCGAGCGGATCGACCACCACTCCGTCTTCCAGGCGCGCCGTGGGGTCGATGATGGCCGACGGTGCGATGCCCTCATTGCCGACCCAGGACCCTGGGCGTAGTGCATCGCCGTGCCACTCGCGTGCGATCCTCACGAAGGCGCGGAACGGCTGGGCCGCCTTCAGCACCGCGACATGAGCGGGCACCCGCGCGGCGAAGCGATCGCTGACGAGGCAGGCGCCTGCCTTGGTGGCAGCGAGCTGGTCGGCGTATTTGAGGTTATCGAAGAACGCGAGGTGCCGCGGGCCCGCCTCTTCGAGCGAGGCCAGGCCGCGGATCTCAAGGCTACCGCGCGAGGGATCGGCAAGCGCCGCCTTCGCGAGCGCCGCGACATCCGCCAGCGTCGTCGGAGAAGGTTTTTGGAAGAATGTCGGCTGCGCCATATCACCCGTCGCGATCAGGCAAATGACCGCACCAGAACCCCGCTCCCGGGGCTTTTGAGCCGCGTCCGGTCGCGGTTACCTGGCACGCACGCTTGCACGGGCGTACCCAATCACACTCAAATCCCCTTAGAAAGACGTGCCGCCGCCAAACTTGAACTGCTGCACGCGGTCGAACTGCCCCTTGGTGAGCGGCACGGCGTAGTCGAAGCGCAGCGGACCGAAGGGCGAGGCCCAGATCAGACCCACACCGACCGAGGTGCGGACCACGCTGCTGTCGTCATACACCAGTCCGGTACAGGTGCCGGCATAAGGCGGGTTCACGATAGGCGATGCACAGTTCGAGTTGCCGCCCCGCTGGCCGAACGGCGTCGTCGTTTCGCCCGTGAAAGACCAGGTGGTCGGCCCCTGGTAGTCATACAGACCACCGGCATCGGCATAGACCGAACCCTTCAAGCCGACTTCCTTGGGGAGGAACCAGAACGGCATCTGCAGTTCGAACGATGCGCCCCAATATTTGGTGCCGCCGAGGGCGTCCATGGATGCGAACGGATTGATCGCGCGCGGACCGATGCCATTCGGCGCAAAACCGCGCACGAGGTTCGGCCCCATCTGGAAGTGGTCGAGCATGCGGATGTCCTCGCCGATCTTGGTGAGCACACCACCCTGCAGATGGATGAGGCCGACGATGTCGGCGATCAGCGGCGTGTAGTACTTCAGGTCGCCCGCGGTCTTCAGATAGCGCACGTCGCCGCCGACGCCGGCGAAATCCTGCCGGAAGTCGATCAACAGGCCGTCGGTCGGGTTCTTGTTGTTGTCGAGCGTATTGTAGTTGAGGGAGTAGCCGAGCGCCGAGGTCAGGATCTTGCCGCTCTGCAGCTCCTTGCGCACCGGCAGCGAGGCTTCGCCGTCGCTGTAGCACCACAGGCCGACGCCCGAGGCGTCGGTCGCCGGCGCCGGTAAGCCGCCCGGGCCACCCACGGAGTTCACGAAGGACGGCGTCGGATTGAACGCCATGAAGGGATTGCTCGGATCGTTGTTACAGTTGCGCAGGTTGTCCGGCAGTTGGATTTCCTGCTGGTAGATCGAATAGCGCAGCTGCAGCGCCAGATCCTCGCGCAGGCTGAAGCCGAGCCGCGGGCTGAAGCCGAAGGTCTTGGTGCCATACGAGATGTAGCTGTTGGCCAACTGCTGGCGCTGATAGAGGTCAAGACCGAGCGCCACACGATAGTCGAGCAAATAAGGCTCAACGAACGAAAGCGAATAACCGCGCGCATACTGGCCGTAGGTCACCGCCGCCTTGGCGAACAGGCCTCGTCCCAGGAAGTTGCGCTCGGAAACGCTGACCTCCGCGAGCGCACCGTCTGTGGTGGAGTAGCCACCCGAGACCGAGAAGTCGCCGGTCGACTTCTCTTCGAGGTCGACGATCAGGACCACGCGGTCGCTCGACGAGCCGGGCTCGGTCAGGATTTTCACGGACTTGAAGAAGTCGAGGTTCTTCAGGCGCCGCTCGGCGCGATCCACCAGCGCGCGGTTATACGCGTCGCCTTCGGACAGATCGAACTCGCGGCGAATCACGTAGTCGCGGGTGCGCGTGTTGCCGCGGACGTTGATCCGCTCGATATAGGTGCGCGGGCCTTCGTCGACCGCGAAGGTGATCGACACCGTATGCGCCTCGAAATTGCGGTCGCCGCGCGGCCGCACCACAGCGAAGGCATAGCCGCGGCGGGAGGCCTCGATCTGCATTTCCTCGATCGATTTCTCCAGCGCCTCGGCGTTGTACACCATGCCGACGCTTACCCGCGACCAGGAGCGCAGCACATTGGCATCGAAATTCGCGATCGATGAAACGTAGTTGACGGACGCGACGCGATATTGCTGGCCTTCCTCGATCTTGAAGGTGACGAGAAAGCCCTTCTTTTCCGGATCGTACTCCGTCAGCGCTGCCACTACCTGCACGTCGGCATAACCGTTCTTCAGGTAGAAACGGCGAATCAGATCGCGGTCCGCCTCGACCCGGTCCGGATCGTAGACGTCGGCGCCACCGAGGAAGCTCAGCAGGTTCGATTCGCGGGTCTTGATGACATCGCGCAGGCGATACGATGAATAAGCGACGTTGCCGACGAATTCGATCGAGCGGACGCCCGTCTTGGTGCCTTCGGTGATGGTGAAGATGAGGTCGACGCGGTTATTCGGCTGCTCGATGATTTCCGGATTTACGCGCACGTCATACCGGCCGGAACGGCGGTAGATTTCGGTGATGCGCTGCGCATCCGACTGCACCACCGGGCGCGAGAACGTACCGCGCGGCTTGGACTGGATTTCAGCCGAGAGCTGTTCGTCCTTGACCTTCTTGTTGCCCTCGAAGGCGATACGGCCGATCACGGGGTTTTCCACCACCGTGACGACAATCTGGCCACCCCGGGGAGTGATTCGAACGTCCTGGAACAGACCGGTTTCGATCAGGGCCTTCAGGCCGTCATCGATCTCGGCCTGCCCGAGACGGCCGCCGGGGCCCGGACGAAAATAGGAGCGGATGGTTTCGACTTCGACCCGGCGGTTCCCCTCCACCACGATCGAGCCAGCCGTCTGGGCAAACGCCGGCGACGACACGAGCGAAGCCGTCAGCGCGGCGGCAACCGGCACAGCGTACATGATCAGGGCGGCGAACAAGCCCCCCCGTACTCGCAATCCCAAATTCATGCGCTACGCGCCCTTGTCATTCCAGTGCCGGCCCAACTCCCCAGCGGACCGACAGATTCCCAACCTGTTGCCCTGCTTGTAGCCAATTTTGCCGGGGGGGCAAACGCTCTGGCGCAGCGCAATTCCATTTTCGTTCCAACACGTTGCCCATTAGCAACGTCACAAAAAAGCCTTTTCTCGGTGCGCGCGGCGCCAACCCTACCCAAACAGATTCCTCAGCCAGGGAACCTGATGGAAATCATTGTAAAATGCGAAAACCATTAACATCAGGACCAGCACCAGGCCGACCCGGAATCCGTATTCCTGCGCCCGATCCGACAATGGGCGGCCTCGGACCACCTCGGCCGCGTAGAACAGAAGGTGACCACCGTCCAGCAAGGGCACCGGAAACAGGTTCAGAAGCCCGATTGAGATCGACAGCACAGCCGCCAGATGCAGCAGCGGGATGATTCCCAGGGTCGCGACCTGGCCCGAAATCTGTGCAATCCGAATCGGACCGCCGATCTGGTCGGCGCTGGCGCGGCCACGGAAGATGTTCCCGACGTAGGTCAACGTCTGATCGACAACGAACCAGGTTTCCTTGACGCCGAGCCAGAGCGCCGTCGCAGGATCAACCCGCTCGGTCGTGGCCTCGCCGGCCGTGGTCTCACGGGTGAGCCCCAGCACGCCGGTCTTATGGACGTTGCCGAACGGATCCTTCGTCTCGCGCAGTTGCGGAGTTCCCGTAAGCTCGACCGTTCCATTGCCGCGCTTCACGGTGAAGGTCAGCTGTTCACCGGCGCGCATACTCACGTAGCGCTGCATGTCCACGAAGCTGCCGATCGACTTTCCGTCGATCGCGGTCACGACGTCGCCAGGCTGAAAGCCGGCTGCAGCAGCCGCGCTGCCGACCTCGACCTTGTCAACGCGCGCACTCGTGCTTGGCTTTCCGAAGAACGTGAACAGGCAGGTAAAGATGACAATCGCGAGCAGGAAATTCGCAAACGGACCGGCTGCGACGATCGCCGCGCGCGATCCGACCTTCTTGTGATGGAAGCTGCCCTCGCGCTCTTCCGCCGTCATGTTGGCGAGCGATTCGCTCGAAGGTGTGGAGGCCTCGCTTTCGTCACCGAAGAATTTGACATAGCCGCCGAGCGGGATGGCCGAGATCTTCCAGCGCGTGCCGTGACGGTCGTTGAAACCCACCAGTTCCGGCCCGAATCCGAGCGAGAACGTCAGCACTTTCACCCCGTTCCAGCGCGCGACGAGGAAGTGCCCAAGCTCGTGGAAGAACACGACGATCGTGAGCACGAACAGGAAGGGGATGATATAGCCGATGAGCCCATGGCCCAACGTATTGATACTATTCAGAAAAACGTCGGACATCAAGTTCCCCTCGACGAAGGCCGAAGGCCCCGTCCCCAACCCTCTAGGATGCCTTTAAGGCAATTTGAGGCAATAGGGAGGCGGCCTTATTTCGCGCGATATGGTCAATGGAAATCGCGTCGTCCGCCGAGGTCAGCGGAGCCCGGTTTCCGGTGCGAACCCAATCATTCAACGTCGCTTCCACAAGGCGCGCGATGCCGCCGAATCTGATTTCGCCCGCAACGAAGGCTGCAACGGCAATTTCATTGGCGGCATTGTAGACCGTGGTCGCACCACGGCCTGTACGTAGCGCTTCATAGGCCAAGCGCAATGCCGGGAACCGTTCAAAATCGGGCGACTCGAAGGTGAGCTGTCCGATCTTGGCGAGATCGAGCTTTGCCGAAGGCCCGACGATGCGGTCGGGCCAGCCCAGGCAATGCGCAATCGGAATGCGCATGTCGGGCGTGCCGAGCTGCGCGACCACGGAACGGTCGGAGAATTCCACTAGGCCGTGAACGATCGACTGCGGATGCACCAGCACGTCGATTTCATCAGGCGTCAGCGCGAACAGATAGGAGGCCTCGATCACCTCGAGGCCCTTGTTCATCATCGATGCGGAATCGATGGTGATCTTGCGGCCCATGCTCCAGTTCGGGTGCTTCAGCGCCTGCTCGAGAGTCGCCTGCTCGATCTCGGCGGGAGCCCAGGTGCGAAACGGGCCGCCGGATGCGGTGATGATGACGCGCACGAGCTCTTCGCGATTGCCGGAAGAAAGCGCCTGGAAAAGCGCATTGTGCTCGGAGTCGGCGGGCAGGATGCAGGCACCGGCTTTGGCGGCGCGCTGCATGAAGAAATCGCCGGCGCAGACGAGGCATTCCTTGTTGGCGAGCGCCACCGCAGCACCTCGATCAACGGCCGCAAGTGCCGGCTTCAGGCCGGCCGCCCCGCTCACCGCCGCCATCACCCAATCGGCCGGACGCGCGGCAGCCTCGATGATGGCGCTCTCGCCCGCGCCGCATTCGGTGCGCGTGCCGGCCAGCGCTTCCTTGAGTTCGCCAAGACGCGCGGGATCGGCAATCGCGACAAAGCGCGCGCCGAATTCCTTCGCAAGCCTGGCCAGCGCCTCGACATTGCCGTTGGCGGTCAAGGCCTCGACGCGATAGCGCTCGCGCGCGCCGCGCAACAGATCCATCGTGCTGTCGCCGATAGAGCCGGTCGCACCCAGCACCGTCACACTGCGCTCGGCAGACGCTGCGGCCTTGTTGTTACGCAATGGAACTGCGCTCATGCCTCACCAAACCATAAGACCGCGGCCGACGCCATCGGCACCGCCCCGCAGCAAGCCCAAAATCGCCGCCGCCACCACCGCTGCGACAAACCCGTCCAGGCGATCCATCAGCCCGCCATGGCCGGGAATGATGTGGCTCGAATCCTTAACGCCGAACCGTCGCTTTACCGCGGATTCGAAGAGGTCGCCAAGTTGCGAAATCACAGACAAAAATGCGCCCAGAGCCAGCAAGTGCCCCGCTTTCCCGGCACCGGCAACGGCAAAGGCGCCCGCAACGAGCACGCTTCCGACGAAGCCGCCGATCGCGCCCGCCCAGGTCTTTTTCGGGCTCACGCGGGGCCAGAGTTTCGGACCGCCGATGCCGCGGCCCGCGAAATAGCCGCCGATATCGGCCGCCCAGACCACCAGCAGCACGAAGAACAGCGCCGCAAAGCCGCTCGCGGGATCCTGGCGCACCAGCACCGAGGCGATCTCGGCCGCGGCCGCATAGAGGAATCCAGCCGCACACCAGTTGCGCCGCTCCGGCGAAAGCAACGCGACGGCAACAAGACCGACAGCGAGCACGATCAGCGCGGCATCGAGCCTTCCGGCGATCAAACAAAGTCCGGCAACCGCCAATGCCGCAACGCCCGGCACGGCCGCACGCCATTCGCGCACAAGGCCCACGATCATCAGCCATTCGAGGAAAAGACCGATGGCGGCGAGCATCACCAGCAAGGCCCAGAGCCATCCGCCAAACCAGACGATAGCGATGGCCGCCGGCGCCAGCACGACGGCGGCAAGCACCCGCATCAGAAGATTGCGCGACCCCTGCTCGGCCGGTGGCTGCGGCGTGGCTTCGGTCTCGGTCACGATCCGGTTTTCGCAACCAGGCCGCCGAAGCGGCGCTCTCGCCGCGCATATTCGGCAATGGCGCTTTCCAGCGCCGCCTTGTCGAAATCGGGCCAATGGATCGGGACGAACACGAGCTCGCTATAGGCCGCCTGCCACATCAAAAAATTCGACAGCCGCTGCTCGCCGCTGGTGCGGATGATCAGATCGGGATCGGGGATGTCGGGCGCTGCGAGATACTGGCCGAGAGCATCGGCATCGATCGAGGCGGGATCGCGCTTGCCTTCCGCGACCTCGCGCGCGAGTCGCTGCGCAGCCCCGGCGATTTCCTGGCGCGAGCCGTAGTTGAAGGCGACGATCAGGCTGAGGCGGGTATTGTCGCGCGTCAGTTCCTCGGCCTCATTCAATAAGGCGCAAATGTCCGGCTCGAGTCCGGCGCGCTCGCCGATCACCCTCACCCGCACGCCGTCGCGATGCAACGTCGCAAGGTCGTTGCGGATGAAGCGGCGAAGCAGGCCGAAAAGATCGCCAATTTCGGTCGCCGGCCGCGACCAGTTTTCGGAGGAGAAGGAAAAGATGGTGAGATAGGCAATGCCGAGTTCATGCGCCGCCCGCACCACGCGCCGCAGCGCCTCAACGCCGCGGCGATGGCCTTCTGCCCGCGGCAGGCCGCGCGCGGCCGCCCAGCGCCCGTTCCCGTCCATGATGATGGCGACATGGAGAGGATAGCCGGAGCGATCCGGTCCATCGGTAACGGGAGCAGCGGCGTTGGTCATAGGCAATACCTAAACGGTGAGAATTTCCTTTTCCTTAGCCGCGAGCAGCGCATCGATTTCGGCAATGGTGCCGTCGGTCGCCTTCTGCACGTCATGGGACAGGCGTTCCTGGTCGTCCTCGGAGATTTCGTGGTTCTTCTCGAGCTTCTTGACGATGTCGAGCCCGTCACGGCGAACATGTCGAACCGCCACGCGGGCCGCTTCGGCGTATTTGTGCGCCACCTTGACGAGCTCTTTGCGGCGCTCCGCGTTCAGCTCGGGCACCCGCAGGCGCAACACCTGGCCCTCTGTTGCGGGCGACAAACCAAGATTTGAATCGACAATCGCTTTTTCAACGGCCTTTACCAGCGATTTGTCCCAGACCTGTACGGAAAGCAGGCGCGGTTCGGGCACGCTGATCGTCGCCACCTGGTTGAGCGGCATGTGGCTGCCATAGGCGTCGACCTGAATCGGCTCCAGCATGGATGCCGCGGCGCGGCCGGTGCGCAAGCCGCCCAGTTCATGCTTGAGCGACTGCGTGGCGCCTTGCATTCGGCGCTTCACTTCGTTGATGTCGAAACCAGGTGTGGGCATAACCCTCTCCCTCTCCTCAGAATTCGCCGTCGCCCGATCGGGGGTTTGACGGCCATCGCCGGTCAGCCGGCGACGATCGTGCCGTGGCCGGTGCCGCGCAGGATCGCCCCGATCGAACCCGCTTCGGCGATCGAGAACACGATGATAGGCAGCGACGTCTCCCGGGCAAGCGCGAATGCGGTTGCGTCCATGACCTTGTAGCCGCCCTCGAGCGCCTGTGAATGGCTCAGGCGGTCAAAGCGCTTGGCCGACGGGTCCTTCTTGGGATCAGCGGTATAGACGCCGTCGACATTGGTAGCCTTCAGCACGGCTTGGGCGCCGATTTCGGCGGCCCTGAGCACGGCGGTGGTATCTGTCGTGAAGAAGGGATTGCCGGTGCCGCCGCCGAGCAGCACGATCCGGCCCTCCGCAAGGTACTTGTGCGCCGCACTGCGGGTGAACAGCTCGGAGATCTCGGGCATGACAAAGGCGGACAGGGTTCGTGCCGGCGTCCCCATACGCTGGATGGCGGACTCCAGCGCGAGACAGTTCATCATCGTCGCCAACATGCCCATGGTGTCGCCCGTGGGGCGCGACACGCCGCGGGAGGAGACCTCCACGCCGCGAACGATATTGCCGCCGCCGATCACGACCGCGATCTCGGTGCCGAGCTTTTGCGCGGCTATCAGGTCACCAGCGAGCCGGTCGACAGTCGGCTGGTCGATACCAAAAGAATTTTGCCCGGCGAGATATTCGCCCGAAAGCTTGACCACGACGCGACGATAGACCGGCTCAGCCATTGCTTATCGCTTTCTCCTCCCGCGCTGGTCCGCATTCCCGGCGCGAAGCAAGCGCCGGAAAAGCGTTGGCCGGCGGTTACTTCTTGCCGCTGGCTGCCGCGACTTCGGCCGCGAAATCGGATTCCTGCTTCTCGATTCCCTCGCCAAGAGCATAGCGCACAAAACCCGTAATCTTCACGGGACCGCCGACCTTGCCCTCAGCTTCCTTCACCGCCTGCGCCACCGACTTGGCTGTATCATGGATGAAGGCCTGCTCGAGCAGGCAGACTTCCTTGTAGTACGTCTTCAGGCCCGACTCGACGATCTTCTCGATCACGTTGGCGGGCTTGCCCTGCTGGCGATACTTGTCGGCCAGCACATCCTTTTCGCGCTTGACCAGTTCCGGATCCAGCCCGGCGGGATCGAGCGCCTGCGGGTTGGCGGCGGCAACATGCATCGCGAGCTGGCGGCCGAGCACGGCAAGCTCATCGGCCTTGCCGGCCGATTCCAGCCCGACGAGCACGCCCATCTTGCCCGCGCCGTCGATCACGGCCCCATGGACGTAGCTCGAGACGACGCCCTGGCCAACTTCGAGGGAGGCGGCCCGGCGCAGCGTCATGTTCTCGCCGATGGTGGCGATCGCATCCGATATCGCGGTCTCCACCGTGACGCTGCCGACCTTGGCAGCCTTGATCTTCTCGACATCGGCGCCGGCGTCGAGCGCGACCTGGGCAATCATCTTGACGAGGCCCTGGAACTGGCCGTTGCGGGCCACGAAATCGGTCTCGGAGTTGACCTCGACAACGACGCCCTTGTTGCCCTTGGTCAGCGCACCGATCAGGCCTTCCGCAGCGACGCGGCCGGCCTTCTTCGCAGCCTTGGAAAGGCCCTTCTTGCGCAGCCAGTCCTGGGCAGCCTGCATGTCGCCGGCGTTCTCGGTGAGCGCCGCCTTGCAGTCCATCATGCCGGCGCCGGTGGACTCACGGAGATCCTTGACCATCGCTGCTGTGATCGTAGCCATCGTTAAACGTCCTTCTTGCCTGTCAGGGCGGGTGCGACGCGGCCCTAGACCTCGCCGGCGTCCGCCGCAGGTAATGCGTCAGTTGAGAAAACCAAGCAGCGGCCGGGAGACCCGGCCACCTCGTATCGTTTGAGCGCGATCTTCTCGGAAACCGGTTTCCACCTTTCCGGATCATACTCTGGCGTCGAATTATTCCGCTTCCGCAGTGAGCGCCTTGGCCTTGGTGACCCAAGCATCGGCGCGGCTGGAAAGCCCGACCTCTTCGCCGATCTTGTGGGCGGTCTCGTGATCGAGCTCGGCAAGCTGCCAATAGTGGAAGATGCCGAGATCATTGAACTTCTTCTCGATCGCGCCCGAGACGCCCGGCAGCTTCTTGAGATCGTCGGCAGGTCCGCGCGGTCCGGCCAGACCCTGGAAGCCGGCCGTGGCCGCCGGCAGGTCTTCCTGCACGGGCTTCGCCGCCGCACCGATGTCGATGCCCGCTTCGCCCTGCGCGCGCGAAATGCCGTCAATGACCGCGCGGGCCACCAGGTCGCAATACAGCGAGATGGCACGGCCGGCGTCGTCATTGCCCGGCACGACATAGGTGATGCCCTTGGGATCGGAGTTGGTATCGACGATCGCGGCGACCGGGATGTTGAGCCGCTGCGCTTCCTGGATCGCGATGTCTTCTTTGTTGGTGTCGATCACGAAGATCAGGTCGGGCAGACCGCCCATGTCCTTGATGCCGCCGAGCGAGCGATCGAGCTTGTCGCGCTCACGCTGCAGCGTCAGCCGCTCCTTCTTGGTGTAGGAATTGGCTTCACCCGAGGCTAGCACCTCATCGAGATGACGCAGGCGCTTGATCGAGGCCGAAATCGTGCGCCAGTTGGTCAGCGTGCCGCCGAGCCAACGCGAGTTGACGAAATACTGCGCCGAGCGACGGGCTGCCTCTGCAACACCGTCCTGCGCCTGCCGCTTGGTGCCGACGAACAGGACACGGCCGCCCTTGGCCACCGTGTCGCTGACCGCCTGAAGCGCACGGTGCAGCATCGGCACAGTCTGCGCGAGGTCGATAATGTGAATGTTATTGCGCGCGCCGAAAATGTACTCCGCCATTTTCGGATTCCAGCGGTGGGCCTGATGGCCGAAATGCACGCCAGCTTCGAGCAGCTGACGCATGGTGAATTCAGGTAGTGCCATAGTCTTGGTTCTCCGGTTGGTTCCTCCGGAAACGTGTGAGCAAACGAGCCTTCGCGGCCCGGTTGCCACCGGACGGCCTTAATGAGCCATGTTTCCGTGTGAGATGGTGCGGCTTATAGAGCGGCACCGCCGCTTTCGCAAGGATTTCCGGCGCTACTTCAGCCGATCCAACCAAGGCGAGAGGTCCGCGAGCCAGCCGCGCCCGGCCTCAAATGGGACCGGAAGCGGCCATTTTCAGCATTTCGGCACATTCGGCGGACACCGCTTGGCGGCTTGCGGCGGGGGCCCCGCCGGCCTTGGCGGCGGCGCAGCCATGCGCGGCGGAGGTGGCGGC